>JAJRUC010000411.1 GCA_024278015.1 Chloroflexota bacterium | reverse complement strand
GACCGTTGCCTTTGATGATTTGATTATCAGCAAGCCGTAACGGGGGAAATGAATCGGCGGGGGCGCAGTATATCGCGCCCCTGCGATTATGGCTTCAAAAGGTTATCCAGCAGGGCCAATACCTTCTCTTTGCCCACCAGCCGGGCAAACGTGCCGAAGCGCGGGCCGCGTTCCTGGCCCAGCAGCACTTCGTAAAACGCCTTGAATACCGCTGCCGGCGGCGCGTCAAATTCGCGGGCCACGTTAAACGGGAAGGTCTGCATCTCCTTTTCGTCGTCGCCGGAGCAGGCCAGCAACTGCTCCCGCAACCGGCCGAACCAGGCCCGTTCCGCCTTGGTGGGGGGGCGATACGTTTTGTTGGGCAAAATAAAATCCCGATAGTAGTTGAGGCTTTTGCCCACCAAATCCTGCACTGTGTCGCGGTATTCCCGCGCCGAAGGGTCGTACCGTTCCAGAAATTCCGTCACCAGGCCGGGGTCGTCGCTGCCCAGGCCGGATACCAGATTGTTGATGAGCGAAAAATTGATGGACGTATCGTATTTTGGCGCATCCCCCCCGCTAAAAATATGCCACACGGCGGCATCCGGCTGTTTCTCTGCCGCCAGCGACGGGTATTTCCGCAGCCCGTCCAGATAATCGTCCACCGATTTGGGGACAATGCCCCAAAACAGCCGCTTGGCCTTTTTCGGATTTTGGAACAGGTAATACAACAACGATTCCAGCGGCGCGTATTCCACCCACGAATCGACCGTCAAGCCTTTGCCCACACTTTTTGAAATCTTGTGCCCTTCTTCGTCCAGAAACAGTTCGTAAAAAAAGCCGTTGGGCGGTTGCCGGCCCATCAGACGGGTGATTCGGCCGGAGAGCCGGGCCGATTCAATCAAATCCTTGCCGTACATCTCGTAGGCCACATCATACGAATACCAGCGCAAGGCCCAGTCAACCTTCCAGCCGACCTTGACCCGCCCGCCCAGCACCGAGGTTGCGCCGCGATGCCCGCATCCGGCCACATCGCGCATCGGTTTGTCGCACATATAATCGAGCGTGTTGGTTTCCGGGTGATAGCCGGTGACGCGGGTGGTGTAAATTCGGCCGCAATTTTGGCAGACGGGGAAAAAGGGCGACCAGGCGGCCCGCTTTTCCTCGCTCATGGTGGGCAGGATGATGGCCTTGACCGCCTCCACTTTTTGCAGCAAAATCGACAGCCCTTCGTCGAAATCGCCGCGCGTGTAAGCCTGTTGCGAGCTTTGCAGCGCGTAATCGAAGCCGTAGGCATCCAGAAACTCGCGCAGTTTGTTGTTCATGTGGGCGCTGTAACTTTGGCAGCAACCGAAGGGGTCGGGGATGTGGCACAGGGGTTTGCCCAGTTCGCGGGCCAGCATGTCGGGTTGGGGCATATTGAGCGGCACTTTGCGCAGGCCGTCCATATCGTCGCTGAAGGCCACCAGCCGGGCAGGCCAACCGCTCAGGTGTTCAAAGGCGTGGCGCACCCAGGTGGTGCGGGCCACTTCGGCAAAGGTGCCGATGTGCGGCAGGCCGCTTGGCCCGAACCCGGTTTGAAATGTGACCGGCCCGTCCGGTTGCGCCCTGAAGCGTTTTTGCAGGCCACGCGCCTCTTTAAACGGCCATGATTTGTAGTTTGCCATAATTCCTCGCGCGCAATTTTGACTGGATGCAGTTTCAACGGCAGTATAGCACCGCCCCGTTAAGTTGACAAGCGCTTCCGGGCGGACTATCCTTTCCGGCGATGAAATACACGATGCCTGTCTCTCGAAACGTCTTCAAACCAAAACGCCTCCGTCGCCTGAAACGAACCCTGCTGTGGGCGGGGGTGGTCATCCTGCTCTGTTCGGTTTTTATTGGCGATGCCCTCCCCCCCGAAAACCAAACCAAAGCCGATATGGCCGCCGTTTCCGCGCCGGAGCGTTTTAACTGGATTACGTGGGAAGCCGCCGCCGTTTGGCAAGAGGCGGGCTGGTGGTTGCGCGGCCGGCCCGTGCCCGGCGACGAGGCATGGCAAAAGGAGCAGGTGCTGGCCTTTGTGGAGCAGCAGCAGCGCATCAGCCAACTGGCGCGGGACATTCGGCGAGAGTACGCTGCCTTGCCCCAATCTGATGCGCCCCCGCCGCAAAGCCTGCCGGACAAAGAGCGCACTCTGGCCGACTGGCGGCAATCGCAGGAGGCCGTCGCGCCGGTGGTAGAACGGATTGTGGCCCATCAGCTTGAACAGGTGCTGGCAGACGAAGGGCTGGCCTGGCGGGGAGAAGCCTGGCCGCCGGTGACGTTCAGGTTTACTGATTTGCCCACCTATCTGATTGTTTCGCCCCGCGACAAAATTTACACCTGGTGGAGCGTCCATCTTCAGCCCGATATGCCCATCTCCGAGCGGGTGAGGCTTGAGCAGCGGCTGGAAACGGAATTTGGTCTGTCGGCGTTGGTGGATGATTTGGGCGGCATCGGCAGTTGGCCCACCATGGTTGAGCGCAGCGCCTCGCCGGGCCGCCTGTTTGATGTGGTGGCCCACGAATGGAGCCACAACTATTTGCTGCTACATCCGTTGGGTTGGCGTTACAGCGACAGCCGCGACCTGACCACCATGAACGAGACCGTGGCTTCCATTGTGGGCGAAGAGGTATCGTATTTGACGCTGGCCCGTTTTTACCCGGAACTGCTGCCCCCGCCCAAAACGGAAGACGCGCCCCCCCCGCCGAAAACTGAATCGGAGGAGGAAACGTTTTTTGAGGCCATGCGCCGTATCCGGCTGCGGGTGGACGAGCTGCTGGCCCAGGACCATGCGGACCGGGCCGAGGCATACATGGAGGCTGAACGGCAGAAACTGGCGGAAAACGGATACTATGTGCGCCGTTTGAATCAGGCGTACTTTGCCTTTCACGGCAGTTACGCCACCAGTCCCGCTTCGGTTGACCCCATTGGCCCGTGGATGCGCCAACTTCGGGCGCAAAGCGGCTCGCTGAAGGCATTTTTGCAAATTGCGGGCCGGATGCAGTCGCTGGATGATTTGCAGACCGCCGTTAAATAAGGTTACGGCGTGGGCGGCTGCCAACCCTGCTGTCGTCGGGCCACCCGCCTCCGGAAATCATCGGGGATGGGCGCGGTTTTTTGCGTGGCGTAATCGAAAACTACCTGCACCGTTTTGCCGGTAGCCACCAGTCGCCCGTCGTCTGTTTCGATGTGATAGAGCAGGTCAAAACTTTTGTGGCCCATACGGGAAACGGCAATGTTGACCAGCAGCGTTTCGCCAAAATGGGCCGGCGATTTGTAGGTGCAGGTTGCTTCGGCCACTATCAGCGACATATCTTTCAGCGTGGTGATGTTGAACAGCTCCATCATACACTTCACGCGGGCTGTTTCCATGTAGGTAAAATAGACGGCGTTGTTCACGTGGCCCATCGCGTCCAGGTCTCTGAAGATGATTTCAAGCGGGTATCGAAAGGGAAATTGGCTTGTCACTGGAACTCCATGCGGTTTGGTTAAGAGAATGTTTTTCAGGGCGTTAAAAATATCGGTAGTGGTGTACAGCAGGACTTACGCAGTTGCGGTAAATCACGGTGTTCTACCCCCTCCCAACCCTCCCCCGACATCGGGAGGTGCTAACTTCCCCCCGCTTGAGGGGGGTAAAATGCCGCAACTGCGTAAGTCCTAAGATAAATGATACCCTTCATCCATCATTTGACCACTACCTTGTTTTGCCGCAGGGGCACGATACGTCGCGCCCCTGCGAATTGCGCCGCTATTTGCCGATGCTCAACAGCCGTCCGTTGCTGCGCCCGAAGACTTCGGGGAAGTAGAATTCTTTCGCCACGGTGGGGATGACGTGAAAGTCGCCGGGCAGGGTGGCGCGGAAGGTGTAGCTGTATTCATACGT
>JAJRUC010000410.1 GCA_024278015.1 Chloroflexota bacterium | reverse complement strand
GGCAGCGACATCTTCAACCTGCTGGGCGTGCTGGGCGTGGCTACCATCCTGAACCCAACCATGCAGGTTGATAACGGGGCCAAACAAAGTATCACCATTTTAATTTTGATGGTCATATTTGTTGTGGCCGCCATGCGTACCGGCTGGAAAATCTCTCGCGCCGAAGGCATTGTGCTGGTGGTGGTCAACCTGATTCGATGGATTGCCGATTTCAGTCGCTAAAATCCATTACAAACATATCTGTCAAAAAAGGAGAAAGACAATGAGTCAAAAAATAATTACCGCCCGCTGGACAGGCCCAAACCTGGAATACGAGGCCACCGACACCAAAGGCAATCACCTGAAACTGGGGGGCGACGGCGGCACATCGCCCTCTGAGTTGGTGCTGATTGGTCTGGCCGGATGCATGGGCATGGACGTGAAGGCCATTTTAGGCAAAAAACGCATCAATGTGACGGCAATTGACGTGACCGTTACCGGCCACCAACCCGATGATTACCCCAAACCCTATCAAGTGGTCGAAATTCATTTCAAAGTAACCGGCAACAATGTCCCCGCCGCCGCCGTAGAACGGGCCATCAACCTCTCACAAGATAAATACTGCATTGTGGGCCAAACCCTGCAAAACGTGGCCGAAGTTAAACCGTCGTTTGAAGTTTCTGCGTAAACAACCGCCCGGCCCGTTGAAGACTGCCACGGGCCGGGCAAAAAAATTGTTTCCGGCCAAACATTCCCTAATTTTATGTCTTTTGGTATAATAACAGGAAACCATCACCATCGACGGCAACATTTGGTTGCCGCTAATTTTGTGCGCCAGAGAAACCTATGGACAACCAACTACCGTCACCAGAATCAGCCTTTGCGCAAGCCAAAAAATACGGCGAAGACCTGGCAAAACTGTACGCTCTGGAAAAGGCCAAGCGCGTCAATCTGCAAATCAGCAATCAAAAACTGCAAGCCGTCTTCAGCACCACCCCGGACGGCCTGGCCGTGCTGAACAAAGTGCTGCATATTGAAGAGGCCAACCCCGCGTTCTGGGCCATGATTGAGAAACCGGCCACAGACAAGGCCACCCCCCTGCTGAACGTGCTGCCCTATCCTGATTTGATAAACCGCCTGCAAACTCCCCGGACCCAAACCAAAAGCGCCATCCATTTTGAGGTTGACCTGCAAATCTCAAACACCGTCTTCAAGACGCTGCTGGTAAACGCCGTTCCCCTGTCTGCCGGAGGAAACAGAACCGGCTGGGTGCTGAGCTTGCACGACCTGACCGAACAAAAACGGCTGGAAAGCCTGAAGAACGAATTTATCAACATTGCCGCCCACGAACTGCGCACCCCGCTGGCCGCCATTCTGGGCTTTTCTCAGGTATTGAAGGAAAACCTCTCGCCCGAAGCGGAAAGCGCCGACCTGACCAACCATTTGGTAGACACCATCCTCAACTCAAGCAACCGGCTTAAATCCATTATCGATGAACTCATCGAATTTGCGGATATTCGCTATCAAACAGAATCGCCCCAGAACACCGAAACCTTTAACCTGATTACCGTGATACAGCAGGCGCTGGATGAGCTGGGCCGTAAAGCCCTGGAAAAGGCCATCAACCTTGAAACGCATTTTACCCGGGACCCCGTCAATCTTTCCGGAGACAGCACCATTGTCCGCGAAGCCATGAAACATATTTTTGAAAACGCCATCCTGTTTAACAAAAAAGGCGGAAAAGTTGTCATTCGCGTGACGGAAAACGAAGAGGCCGCCATTGTTGAAGTGGAAGACACCGGCATCGGTATTCCGCAAACGGAAATCAGCAAAATTTTCGACAAATTCTATCAGGTTGAAGAACACCTGACCCGCTCTGTAGGCGGGTTGGGGCTGGGCCTGGCCATTGCCCAGCGCGGCATTAACCTGCACGGCGGCACCATTTCTGTGCAAAGCCGGCTGAACGAAGGCACGCGCTTCAGCATTATCCTGCCCAAAACAACCACCGCCCCGGCCATCGATTACGATGCCGGGTTGAAAGATTCTTACGAACAAACCCTGGCCTACGGCAAAGACCTGGCCAGAGCCGTAGCCGCTGAACGAACCATGGCCCGCAAGCTAAAGAAATACGAGCAATTTCAGCAAGACCTGCTCAACGCCCTTCGCCACAACCCCTCCCTTGCTGAAATCAAAGCTATTGTCGCCTGGTTTTCGCCGGAAAACTGAAATCGGCTTCAGGTTAATGAAGGGATTAATGCGTTTATGTCGCCTCTTCAACAGAACAAACCCAATTTATACGCCGTCTTCAGCCGGTGGGATACCGAAAAACTCCTGAACTACGCCGTCAGTCTGACGGCATCGATACTGGCTGAACGCGAACAGTACAAAACCCTCTCCGCCAAATTCCAGTCAACCCAAACCTCGCTGCAAGGGCTAACCCTGGTGGAGGAAATTGGGCGCTCCCTGTCCTCTACCCTTGACCTGAACGAAGTGCTGACCCTGCTTTTAAGCCGGGTGAACAAGGTTTTACAGGCCGACGACAGTTCCATCCTGCTCAAGGAAGAACCGTCGGGCGACCTTGTCTTCCAGATTTCGCTCGGCTCCATCTCGGAGCAAATCAAGCCCTTTCGGGTGCCGAAGGGCGAAGGCATTGCCGGAGAAGTGGCCTTAACCGGCAAGCCCATTCGAGTGGACAACGCCCAGCAAGACGCGCGTCACTTTAAACAGATAGATGATGATACCGGCTTTTTAACCAAAACCATTCTATGCGTCCCATTGGTCACCAGAGAAAAAATTGTGGGGGTGATAGAGGTTTTTAACAAAAAGCAGGGCGTTTTCACAGACGAAGACCAGGTTCTGCTCAGTTCCATCGCCAATTACGCCGCCGTTGCCATTGAAAACGCCCGCCTGCACCAAAGCGTGCTGGCCGAAAAAGACCGCGTCATTCAGGCCCAGGAAGAAGTGAGCCGCAAATTGCAGCGAGACCTGCACGACGGCCCCACCCAACTGGTGGCCGCCATTCAAATGAGCGCCGATTTTTCCAGACAGGCGCTGGAAAAACAGCCGTCGCTGGTGGGGCCGGAACTGGACAATATCATAAATCTGGCTGAACGCGCCTCGCACCAAATGCGCACCCTGCTGTTTGAACTACGCCCCCTGATTTTGGAAACGCAAGGGCTGGTGGCCGCCCTGGAATCATTTTTGGAGCGCCGCCAAAAAGACAGTCCGGCCAAACTGCATCTGATGACCAACTCTGACCAACCGGGTAACGCCATTGTGCGGCTGGAAACCCGCTCGGAGATGTCGTTGTTTGCCGTAGTGCAAGAAGCCGTCAACAACGCCCTCAAATACGCCAAAGCCGATAACATCATCGTTAAACTGGCGCAACGCCAAAAAGAACTGTGCCTGCGCATCATCGACGACGGGCTGGGGTTTGACATAGCCTCGGTCAACACCAATTACGAAGACCGGGGCAGCTACGGTATGGTCAACATGAAAGAACGGGCCGAACTGGTCGGCGGCCGGTTTTCGCTCAAATCGGCGCCGGGGGCCGGCACGGAAATTCGGGTGACAATTGAGCTGGATGACGCTCATCTGGCGCCGCCCCCCCCCACCCCCGACAACCCCCGGCCCTAATCCAATGGAGATGCGGATGGCCGCCACACGAACCTGCCGGGTAGGCCTGCACGGCAGAAACAGCCCCACATTTGAAGAAATTGATTATCAGGTTGTTCGCACCGCCAAAATCGAAACGCTGAAAATGATGGGCCAAACTGCGCCCGCCGTCTTCAAACGCCTGAAGCGGGAAAACCCCAACCTCGAATTAATTACCCGCCTGTACGATGACCGCATCAAATTAAACGCGCACCCCACCCCCCGCCAATTTGCCCAACGGCAAATCCCCATTAT
>JAJRUC010000409.1 GCA_024278015.1 Chloroflexota bacterium | reverse complement strand
TCGTGGGCGGCCCGCTTCACTTCGTCGGTGTCTACCGCGCCGTACAGGGTAAAACCGTTAATATCGCTGCGGCCCACCATCGACAGGCTGGATACGCGCCGGCTTAAAAGGTGAATGGTGGCGTGTTCCAGACCGTGGTTGCGTCGAATATTGATAAACGGGTACATATCCAGCAATCCCATAATTTTTCTCCTGCGACAGGTTTTTGGGTTGGGTAAGGTAAAATTCAAAAGGCAAAGGGCAAAATTATCACACCTTACGATTCAATCTGCAAAACGGCGGCTCCGTTAATTTGACTGCGCTTCATTTTTTGCAAAACATCGTTGGCGGCAGAAAGTGGAAATCGCTCAATTTCGGTTTTGATGCGGATATCTGCGGCCACGGTCAAAAAATCGATAACATCCCGGCGGGTGCTGTTGGCTACGCTGCGAATGGTGCGTTCGTGCCACAGAATATTGTAGGGCATGGCCTGGATGTCGCTCATGTGAATACCGCCCAGGGCCAGCGTGCCGCCCCGTTCCAGGCGGCGCAGCGCTTTCGGCACCAGCCGGCCGGCGGGGGCGAAAATAATACTGCTGTCCAGCAGCGCGCCGGGGTTGTCCTCTGCCCCGCCGGTCCAGACCGCGCCCAGCTTGCGGGCCAGTTGCCGGTGCGCTTCGCTCCGGGTAAAGACGAACACTTCGCAGCCCCAATGCACCGCCACCTGAATGACCAAATGCGCCGATGCGCCGAAGCCGTACAGCCCCAGCCGTTGACCGGGCCGCGCGTCGCTTAAGCGCAAAGACCGAAACCCGACCACCCCGGCACACAGCAACGGAGCAGCTTCTTCGTCGCTGAAGGCGGCGGGGATGGGGTAGGCAAAATCCTCATGCACAATGGTGTATTCGGCAAAACCGCCGTTGGCGTGGAGGCCGGTAAAACGGATGTTTTTGCACAGGTTTTCTTTGCCGGCCAGGCAATATTTGCAGCGGCCGCAGGTTTGGTTCAGCCAGGGCACGCCCAGCCTGTCGCCCGGCTTGTGCCGGCTTGCGCCCGGTCCCAGCGCGTCTACCACGCCGATGATTTCGTGGCCGGGGATGACCGGCCGGGGAGGCAACGGCAAATCCCCTTCAACAATGTGCAGATCGGTGTGGCATACCCCGCACGCCGAAATTTTGAGCCGCACCTGGCCGGGGCCGGGTTTGGGCGTTGGCAACCGGCTTAACGCCAGCGGCGCCTGTTCAATGGGGGCCGGCCGGCGAAGTTGCATGGCTTGCATGGCTACTTCTCCCTGGTGTCTGTCCGTCGAAAATTAATGTCACACCGCGCGTTAGCGCAAGTGTCCGGGTTCGGAAACAACCGGAATGGCGCTTGCTTCCCCCTCCCTGGCCCTCCCCCTTTTAGGGGGAGGGGGGTAAAATGCCGCAACTGCGTAAGTCCTGACTATATTATTTCAGTAATTTTGGCAGGAAACGCCCCGTTTTGCTTTTATAAGCCAGATATTCATCACCATATTTTTCCTGCAAAAACATTTCTTCTTGTCTAACCTGTAATCCGAGAAGCAACGCGCTTTGAATAAAAGCGAAAATTACCAATGCATTCGGACTAATAAAGATGAGACACCCTTCAAAAGCCAACAAAAAAGCAAAGTAGGGATTCCTGCTGTAACGATAGAATCCGTTTGTAATTAAATTATCTGTTGTTTCATAATCCAGACCGACACGCCATGAAGCTCCAAGATTCAGGCGGGCTGCCGTCATCAGCGCCAGGAACAGGACACAAAATACAAACCCGAAAATTTGAACAGCAGGTGAAAGCAGTAATGTTATCTCGGAGATTAATCCCCAAAAATTAAACCCGGTGACTATGTAAATGAACACCGGAAGATAATATCCCAGGATGCTGTACATAACCTTACCAAAGTATCTTTGCGTTTCATTGGGGGCGTTCCTGCCGATAAAATCATCGCTTTTGTGGTATTTCTTCCTGAAAATTCCGGACATCCAGATATTATGGGCAAAATACAACAAGAAAAGCGTAATAAAAAAGATTAATTGCATTTTTATTCAAGTTACTTTCCACTAATTTCTCATTTTGAGAACAGGCATCGGGTCAAGCGTATTTTGACAGGAACCGTTTTTGCAACTTTCGGTGATTTGCCCAGGAAAATAGCGTAAAATCCGGAAACTGTTGCCGGCGTTTCGGCCTTGACGGGACGCTACTTTTTGAGAGCGGCGGCCTTTGCCAGCAATTCCCGCGCAGAAAGGCGATTGGTATCAGACAGCGTACCCAGCATTTGGGCCAGCTCGTCAACGCGCGCGCCGTTAGCCATTAAAGCGATGTCGGTGGTGGTGCGTTTGTTTTCAATGTGTTTTTTAACGTGATAATGCGTATCGCCAAAGGCGGCAATTTGGGGCAGATGGGTGATGCACAACACCTGATGCCCGGCCTGGTGGGCCAGCCCCCACAACTTGCGCCCCACCACGCCGCCAATACGCCCGCCGATGCCCTGGTCAATTTCATCGAAGATGAGGGTCGGGGTTTCATCGGCCTGGGCCAACACGGTTTTAAGGGCCAGCATCAGGCGGCTGGTTTCGCCGCCGGAGGCAATTTTTATCATCGGTTTGAGCGGCTCGCCGGGGTTGGGAGCAATCAAAAATTCCACCCGGTCAAGGCCGGTTTCATCGCAGGCGAAAGTTTCAGCCTTAACATAAACGCCTGTCGGGTGGGGGGCGCGTTCCAGTTGAACGTGGAAGCGGGTTTGGGCCATACCCAGTTCCTGCAATTCCACCTCTACGCCGTGGGCCAGCTTGTCGCCCGCCGCCCGCCGCTTTTCCGAAAGGCCGGCGGCCAGGCGGCCCAAACTGTGGCGCAGGGTTTCCTCTTCGGCTTGCAGGGCTTCAATGCGGTCTTCGGCGTGGCTGATGGAATCCAGTTCGGTCCGGGCGCGGTCGCCGAAGGCCAGAATCTCGGCGATGCTGTCGCCGTATTTGCGTTTAAGGCTGTATATCAGGCCCAACCGTTCTTCAATCTCTTGCAAGCGGTTGGGGTTAAATTCAATTTCTTCGCCGTAGGCGCGTAACAGGCCGGACAAATCTTCAATTTGATAACCGATGGTTTCGGCCAGGTCGGCCAGGGGGGCCACGCTGTCGTCAATGCGGCGCAGGTCGTGCAACAGGCGCACAATTTGGCCCAGCAGGTCGGCGGCGGCGGGTTGGTTGTCGATGGCTTCAACCAGTAGTTGACAGGCTTCGTTGCTGAGTTGGCTGAGCCGTTCCGCGTTGGCCTGCCGGGTGCGCTCTACGGCCAGGTCGTCCTCTTCGCCGGGGCGCAGGGCGGCGGCTTCAATCTCTTCCATCTGAAATTTGAGCTGGTCAATGCGGCGGGCAATTTGCTGGGCGTCCTGTTGCAGGGCACGCAATTCGCGTCGAACAACTTGCAGGGTTTTGAATTGCTGCCGCACGGCTTGCCGCAGGCTGTCCAGCCCGCCGAACCGGTCCAGAAAGGCGCGGTGCATTTTAACTTGCAGCAGGCTTAAATGCTGGTGCTGGCCGTGAATGTCAATGAGGGGGGCGGCAATTTCGGCCAGCAAGCCGAGGTTGACGGTGCGGCCGTTGACCCGGCAAAAGTTGCGGCCCGTGGCCCGCACCTCGCGGCCCAAAACCAGGGTGTCTGCCGCGCCGCCGTTGTCGTCCAGCCCTTCGCGCTGAAGGATGGGGTTAATTTGGTTTTGCAGGCCCGCCGAAAGCCGGAAAACGCCTTCCACAAAGGCCGCTTTTTCTCCGGCGCGGATGGCTTCGGCAGAGGCCCGCCCGCCCAGCAACAGCGACACGGCATCGATGATGATGGATTTGCCCGCGCCCGTTTCGCCGGTAAGGGTGCTGAACCCGGCGGTAAAGGCCAGATGCAGGTTGTCGATTATCGCAAAATTTTTAATAGTCAGTTCTGCCAGCATCGGAGTTTCCCTTTATCGCAGGCGGGCCATAATGGCGCCGGTTCCCAAAAAGAGCAAAATGCCGGGTACAATTAATCCCAAAAAGTTCCCCAAAATGACAAAGAACAGCATAAACGGCACAACAGCCACAATCAAACTACCGGCCGTAACGCGAGCCAGGTAGCGAGACCGGCGGCGCTGCACGGCCCGGCGCACGGCTTCGGCAATGAAGCCGCCGACCATCGGGGCCACAAAGAAGGCAATCAGCCAGGCAAACCAGCCGATGCCGCCGATGAGGAAGGTGAAGACGGCGGCGGCAATGAGCGACAGGGGCAGGGCCACGCCCACCGCAATCAGGTAATCGGCGTTGCCGCCG
>JAJRUC010000019.1 GCA_024278015.1 Chloroflexota bacterium | reverse complement strand
GTTATTGGAGGAATTGAACTTAGTAAATGAGATGAATCTCTTATTTAAATTGAAATAGTTCAAATTCGTCCCAGTAAATGATAATTCCATTTATCATTTACCAGGCGTTACTTGATTTTAGAGAAAGTCGATTTCCTTGATTTTGGAGACATAGCCCAGATACGGAATACCGAGCAGGGCGGCCACTTGCACCGGGGTTTGGGCGGTGTCGCCGTCGATGGCCGATTTTCCGGCCAGAATGATGTCGTACTCGCCCGCTTTTTTGATGGCCGCCGTCAGAATACGGGCCGTGGCCAGGGTGTCGCTGTTTTCAAAGGCGGGGTCGCTCAACAACGCGGCGCTGTTCACGCCCATTGCCAGGCCGGTTTTAAGGGCGCCGGTGGCTTCCGGCTTGCCCATCGAAAACGCCATCGTTTCGCCGCCGTGGTCTTCCTTCAGCGAAATCGCGGTTTCCAGAGCGTATTCATCCCACGGGTTGACAATACGCGCTTCGACATCGGCCATCAGTTGCAGGCCATCCACGCTGGATGACAGTTTGGCTGTGTCGGGAGTTTGTTTCATCAAAATAATTGCTTTCAAGTTATCCTCCTTGACTAACTTTTTGTTAATTTATCAGACGATTAACATCATGTAATCTACCATGCCGGTGTTCCGGGAGTGTTCCGAATCACGCTTCGGCTTGCCAGTAATCAGGGTCGTAAGCGGGCAATTCGCAGCGCATGGGTTTATCGGTTTTAAAGCCGAGCGCGTATTGGGCTTGCACAAGCTGATGAATTTGGCTGGTGCCTTCGTAAATGACGGCTCCTTTGCTGTTGCGCAAATGGCGTTCCATGTTGTATTCGTTGGAATAGCCATACGCTCCGTGTATCTGGATTGCGTCGCTGGCGGACTGGAAGGCGGCTTCAGTGCAATACCACTTGGCCAGAGAGGTTTCGCGAGTGTTGCGCGCGCCCCGATTTTTGAGCCGGCCCACTTTGTTGACCAGTAATTGCCCAATTTCATGGCGTTGAACCATTTGGGCGATGAGCTGCTGTACCAGTTGATGTTGGGCAATCGGTTTGCCGAAGGTTTCTCGCTGGTGGGCGTAAGCCACCGATGCTTCCAGGCAGGAACGGATGATGCCCACCGCCCCGGCGGCCACGGTGAAGCGGGCGTTATCGAGGGCGCTCATGGCAATTTTAAAGCCTTCGCCCTCTTTGCCCAGCAAATTTTCCGCCGGAACTTCGCAATTATCCATGCTAATCCAGCCGGTGTTGCCGGCCCACACCCCCAGTTTACCTTCGATGGTGCCGGTGGTCAGGCCGGGAAACCCGCGTTCCACAATAAACGCCGAAATCCCCCGATGCCCGGCGGCGGGGTCGGTTTTGGCGAAAACCAGCATGTGGTCGGCTTCGTCAGCCAGGGTGATCCACATTTTTTCGCCGCTGAGCAGATATTTATCGCCCACTCTTTTGGCCCGGCTGTTGAGCGCGGCCACATCAGAGCCGGCCCCCGGTTCGGTCAGGCCAAAGCAGGCCAGCTTTGTGCCCTTTGCCTGGGGGACAAGGTATTTTTGCTTTTGGGCTTCATTGCCCCATTGAAAAATCGGCAGGCTGTTCAGGCCCACATGCACGGCAATCGTCTCCCGCACAGAAGAATCGGCCCACTCCATAGCCTCGGACACAATGCCCAGGGCAATATAATCGAAGCCGGCGCCGCCGTAGCGCACCGGCAGGCAAACGCCCAGCAAACCCATTTCGGCCATTTTGGGCAGCAACTCGCGCGGAAATTCGTGCCGGGGTTCGCAGGCTTTGATGGTGGGCAGCACGTCTTTGGCGGCAAATTCCCTGACCACCTTGCGGAGCATCAGATGTTCTTCAGACAGGGTAAAATCCATTGGCTTTCTCCTTGTTTTGTAT
The DNA here is from genome assembly GCA_024278015.1 of Chloroflexota bacterium. Taxonomy (GTDB): domain Bacteria; phylum Chloroflexota; class Anaerolineae; order 4572-78; family 4572-78; genus JAJRUC01. The sequence continues at coordinate 4,677 of JAJRUC010000019.1, read as the reverse complement.
CCGGGTGCGTCGAAACATTATACCATCCTCCGGTATGGGGCAAAAACCGGGCGCGTGATTTTGGGGGATGGTCTGGCCGGCGGGTCACGTCTCCGGCGTGACAGGTCGGCTCAATTCATGATATAATACGGGCAGAGGAGGTAGCCATGTGTGGACGATTCTCTTTAACTGCCGACGCCGATACCTTGCAGGCCGTTTTTAACCTTGAAACCGCGCCGGTGTCATGCGGCCCGCGCTACAATATTGCCCCCACCCAGCCGGTGGCCGTGGTCCTGAACCGCGAAGGCTCTCGCCGGCCCGACGCCTTTCGGTGGGGGTTGGTTCCGGCCTGGGCCAAAGACAAAAGCATCGGCAACAAGATGATTAACGCCCGCGCCGAAACTGTAGCCCAAAAACCGAGCTTTAAACGCCCCTTGCAAAAACAGCGTTGCCTGATTTTGGCCGACGGCTTTTTTGAGTGGCAAAAGATACCCGGCGGCAAATTGCCGGTCTACGTTCATCTAAAAGACCGGCGGCCCTTTGCCCTGGCCGGGCTGTGGGAATGCTGGACTTCGCCGGCGGGGGAAATCATCCACTCCTGCGCCATTATTACCACCACGCCCAACGCCTTGCTGCTGCCCGTTCATAACCGTATGCCGGTTATTTTGCCGGCCCCGGCCATCGAAACCTGGCTGGCTCCGGTGGAACAATCGCCCGCAACGCTGCTGCCTTTGTTGCAGCCTTTCCCCGCCGAAGAAATGGCCTTCTATCCGGTCTCTCGCGTGGTCAACTCACCGGCCAATGATGTGGCCGCCTGTATCCGGCCCGCGTAAAAATTTATGCCGATGAACCAGTCTGCCCCCCAACAAGACCATATTTTCATCGCCGTCGGCAGACCGGCGTATTTTTGGCCGCTGCTCAGTTTGGGCTATGCGCTGGCCAAAGCCCGCTCGGCCCGATTGACGATTCTGTCGATTCACCAATCGGCTGAACCGCCCGACTGGCTGCGGATTCCCTCTGTTTGCGCCGACCTGCCCATCGAAATTGAGACAGTGCGCAGCCAATCGCGGGCCGGAGCTATTTTATCGTACATAAAAACGCACCACCCAACGGTGCTGCTGGTGGGCTGGCGCACCGAAGGCCGGAGTGGGGCGGGGTATCGGGTGGGGGGCACGCTTGAAACGCTGCTGCGACAGGCCCCGTGCGAAGTGGCCGCCGTGCGGGTGGGCGAAGACTGGCCTGAACAAAGCATGGCCCAATGGCCGGGCTTGCGAATTTTGGTGCCCATGTCCGGCGGCCCCAACGCGCCCCTGGCTATGGATATGGCCCTTGGCCTGTCTGCCCGCGCCAGCGTGACCGCCCTGCACCTGGCCCCCGCCCACACCGACACCGCCGATTTTCTGGAGCATCAAAAGCAGCTAACCGCCCTGACCCGGCCCTGGGCCGCCGACCCGCGCCTGAAGACCAAAACCCTTCGCGCCGAAAGCGTGGCGCAGGGCCTTGTGACCGAGGCCGCCGACCACGACATAACCATGCTGGGGGCCAGCGCAGAGAGCGTTTTTGAGCAGGTCATTTTCGGGGCGCTGCCCCGGCGCATCGGTCTTGAAAACAGGCGGACAACCATCATCGTCAGGCGGCGGCGCGAGGGGCCGGGCAGCGCCATAACCCGCTTTTGGTGGCGGGCCACCCACCTGCTGCCCAATTTGCCGACCGAGGAACGGGCCAATATTTACAAGCAAATTCGGCGGGGGGCGCGGCCCAAAATTGATTTTTTCATGATGATTGGCCTTTCGGCGGCCATTGCGGCCTTTGGCTTGCTGCTTGACAGCCCGGCGGTCATCATCGGGGCCATGCTGGTGGCGCCCCTGATGGCGGCCATCATCGGCATGGGGTTGGGCGTTATTCAAGCTGATGTCAGTTTGCTGAAACTGGCGGCGGCGGCCACCCTGCGGGGCGCTCTGCTGGCGACAGGCGTGGGCGCGGTAGTCGGCTTTATCATGCCAGACCCGGTGGTCACTGCCGAAATTTTGAGCCGGGCGGCCCCCACCCTGCTTGATTTGGGGGTGGCTCTGGTTTCCGGCCTGGCCGGAGCCTATGCCCTGTGCCACAAAGACGTCTCGTCTTCGTTGCCGGGGGTAGCCATTGCCGCCGCGCTGGTGCCCCCCCTGGCTACGGTGGGGGTGGGCCTGGCCTGGGCCGAATGGGCCATTGCCGGCGGGGCGCTGCTGCTGTTTTTAACCAATCTGGTGGCTATTGTGGCCGCCGGGGCGTTGATTTTTTTCTGGTTGGGATTCAGGCCAAAATTGCGACGGCAGGGCCGCACCCGGCTCTTTGTGCGGGGTATCGTCAGTTCGGCGTGGTTGCTGGGGGTGCTGATTGCCATTTTAAGTGATTTGACGGCGGCTTCGCTGACGGAATCAAGAATGCAGCAGCAAATTGACCGGGTTTTGCGGCAGGAAGTGGCCCACATGGCAGGCAACTTCACCCTGAACGATTGGCGTCGGTTGCCCACCGATGACCGGACCTTGCGGCTGGAAGTTGAAGTGCGGTCGCCGCTGGTGCCCAGCCATCAAAGTGTGTCGGCTTTGCAAGACAGGGTGGCCCAGGCGTTGGCTCTCGATTCGCCGTTGGCCTTAACGTTGGTCAGCATCCGCACCACAGAGCTGAACCCCGTCGTCCCCCCCACGCCCACCCCCACCGTTACGCCGGGGCCGTCGGCCACGCCCACGGCCACTCCCACTCCCACTCCCACGGCCACGGCCACCGCTACGCCCACCGTCGCCCCGCCGACCGTCAGCCCCACGCGCGTTTCCACTTCAACGCCATCACCCACGCCTGCCCCCACATCATCGGCCACGACCACATTGTTGCCCACGCTCACCCCCGCGCCGGCGGCCACGCCCACGCCGGTTTCGGCGGTGGTGGCTTACACCGGCGGGCGGGGCGTGGTGTTGCGCTGGAGTCCCGGCGGCTTGCGAGCCGGCGCCGTGCCGGAAAACACGCGGGTGCAAATTTTGTATCGCCGGGCGGTGATTGGCGGCGTGGCCTGGCTGGAAATAAAAGACCCCTTCGGACGCACCGGGTGGGTGGCCGAAGGGTATCTGGAAATTATCCCTTGATTATCGGTTGCGGAAAATTACGCCCGTTCTACCGATACGCTCTGTTTGCCGATGCGGTAGGCTTTGTTGTTTGACAAAACGTTATCCACAAATTGTTCCGGCACATCCACAAACGTGCGCCGGTTCTGGATGCGGATTTTGCCGAGGGTTCGTCCGGGGATGTTGGCGTACTTTGCCAGCGAACTGACAACGTGGTTAATGCGAATGCCGTCGGCTTTGCCCGTGCCCAGCGCCAGCCGCACCATCCCTTCTTCATGAGATTCGCGTCCGAAGGTCCGTTTTTCATTGCCGTTTCTGCGTTTGCGAAACGGTCTTTCTTTGGAAGATTGCTTGAAGCGCACTTCGCCCACCGGCTCAATGGGGTGCTGTTCTTCGTTGATACGGGCCAGTTTCAGCGCGGCGGCAGCCACGGCAACGGGGTCGTGCCCGGCTTCCACCAGTTCGGCCACAATGTCCCGTTCCGCGTGGAAGCGGTCACGGCGCAGCCAGACCATCACCTTTTCTACCAGGTCTGCCTTGCGTTTGGCGCGCAGGTCGTCTTCCGACGGAATCTCCATCGGCGCGATTTTTTGGTTGGTAAATTTCTCAATTCTTCGCAGCCGCCATTGTTCTTTGGGCGTTGCCAGCGTAATGGCGATGCCGGTTTTGCCCGCTCGCCCGGTTCGCCCCACCCGATGCACAAAGATTTCCGGGTCTTCCGGTAGATCGTAGTTGAACACGTGAGAAATATCGTCAATATCCAGCCCGCGCGCGGCCACATCTGTGGCTACCAGCACAGACACAGCCCCTTGCCGAAACCGGTTCAGCACGCGCACCCGCGCATCCTGATTCATATCGCCGTTCAACGCCTCGGCGGGGATGCCGCGCGCGGTCAGCGCGTCGGCCAGGTCGCCCGTGCCGATGCGGGTGCGGGCAAAAATCAGCGCGCTGGAAACGGGTTCCACCTCCAGCAGCCGGGTCAGCACGGCCAGTTTGTCGGCGGCGTTTGCCAGACAATAGCGCTGCTCAATGGTGTCTACCGTCAACTGTTTGCGGGCAATGGCTACCACTTCCGGTTCGCGGAGATAGGTGTTTGCCAGTTTGCGGATGGCGGGGGGCATGGTGGCTGAAAAGAGTGCGGTTTGGCGCCCGGCGGGGGTTTCACTTAAAATCGATTCAATATCTTCGATGAAGCCCATACTCAACATTTCGTCGGCTTCATCCAGCACCACCGTCGAAACCATGCTCAAATCGAGGGCGCGTTTCCGAATCAGGTCCAGCAAGCGTCCTGGCGTACCCACCACAATATCCACGCCCCGTTTCAGTTGCCGAATTTGGGTGCTGTATGATTGTCCGCCGTACACCGGCAAAACGCTCGCTGCCAGCAGCCGGCCGTAAGCGCGAATAGCGTCGGCCACCTGCATGGCCAGTTCGCGGGTGGGGGCCAGCACCAACGCTTGCACGTAGCCCAAATCGGGGGCCAGATTGTTCAAAACGGGCAGGGCGAAGGCCGCCGTTTTTCCGGTGCCGGTTTGGGCCTGGCCGATAACATCTTGCCCGGTCATCATAGTGGGAATAATGGAAAGCTGGATGGGGGTGG
>JAJRUC010000408.1 GCA_024278015.1 Chloroflexota bacterium | reverse complement strand
TGACCACCCTGGACGGCTGGCGCACTTTTCAGCAATGGCAGCATCACGCCGGTATCGGATACGAGTTGACGCAAGAAACCCTGACCCCCCTCTTTCCGGACAGCCGCCCGCCCCGCGTGCCGGCAGCCGGCGGCCCCGTCGATATGATTCAGCCCCTGACTGTGCGCGGACATCGTATCGGCCGGCTGGGCATCTCTTTCGACCCCTCGGACGCGCCCTCGTTTGAAGAACAAATTCTGCTGGAAGGCATCGCCCGCCAGGTTTCGGCGGCGCTGGAACGGGCCAGACTGCTGGAGCAAACCTACCACCAGGCCGCCCAGGCCGCTTTGCAGGAACGCTACCAAAAAGGCGTGGCCTATGCCGCCACTCTGCTGAATGAACGCGGCACCGAAGCGCTGCCGGTTGTTTTGCGGCGTTTGGGCGAGACAGCCCAGGTGAACCGGGTGTACTATTTTGAAACCAAAGCCGACGCTCAGGATAACGAATATTGGACGCTGGTGGCCGAATGGCACACCCCCGGCCTGGCAGACCGGCTGGACGACCCCGCCTTTCAGCACTTTCCGGTGCAGACCTTGCCGTACATTGCCGCCCAATTGCGGCAGGAAGGGCAGGTGGTAGACCTGGTCAGCGATATGCCCACTCAGGAACAGGTTGCGCTGGAGGAACTGCACACCAAATCGACGGCTTGCTTCGCCGTGCCGGGCAAACAGGAAACGCCCGGCATGTTGGGTTTCGATGATACGATGGTTGAACGCATGTGGCTGCCCGAAGAACTCGACGCCCTGCAATCGGTGGTGACGGCCTTGACCAATACCATCGTGCTGGAAGATATTTTGCGCCAGATGCAGGAAAGTATGGCCCTGACCCGCACCCTGTACCTGGTTAGCCAGCGCCTTAACACCGCCGCAGATTATCAGCAAATTCTGGCCGGCATTGTGGAAGTCCCCCTGACTACAGAGACAATGAACCGGGCCGCCCTGCTTCTCTTTCAGCACGATGAAGTGGGCTTGGTGGAAAAAATCACCGTGGCCGCCAACTGGTACAGCGGGCAAGGGCCGGCGCCCCTGCCGGTGGGTATGCGCTACACCCAACCCGATTTCACATCGCTGGCAGTTTACTTGCACCCCGATACCCTGCTGCTTGAAGATACGCAATCGGCCCCGGATATTGACGATGTGACGAAATCCCTGTTGCGACAGCAGCAGGTGCGGGCGTTGGCCGTTTTACCCCTGTCCAGCGGAACGCGCCGGCTGGGGGCCTTGATTTTACAAAACGATACCCCCCACCCCTTTGACGCCCGCGAGGTGCAATATTATCAGGCCGTACTTTCGGCGGCATCCATTGCCGTCGAAAATAAAGGGCTGCTCCTGCAAACGCAAGATGCCCTGGCCGACCTGAAAGCCATTCAGCGGCGATACACCCTGGAGGCGTGGCAGCGGTATCGCACCGCTCACAAACAACTCTCCGCCGACTATCGCCCTGCCGGAGAAATTTTGTCCGTCACCGTGCCGGCCGAAGCCATGCAACGCGCCGTTGAGCAAAAGCAGACGGTCATTTTTGAGCAGACGCTTCCCGCTGAAACGGGCGCTTCAGACAAAACGCAAACGGTCAGCCTGGTTGTACCCCTTGTTCTGCGCGACGAGGTCATTGGCGTGGCGGGCTTTGCCCAGGGTGGCGAAGGGGCGCTGTGGCTGCCGGAAGAGGTCTCTCTGGTTGAAGCCATTGCCGCCGAATTTGTGCAGGCCGCCGAAGAATTGCGCCTGCTGGAGCAAATTCAGCGCCACGCCTGGCGAGACCGGGCTATTAGCGAAGTGACGGCTTCGGCCTGGGCTTCGCCGGAAATAAACGATGTTTTACAGGCCGCCGTTACCCAACTGGCCGAAAAACTGCGCGCTTCAGAGGTTATCATTCGCCTTGAATCTGAAGCCGGAGACGAGGCCGAATGACGGCCTGGATAAAGACCGGGAGCAATACCGATGGCACTGATTGAAAAAATCCGGCAAATCGTATCGGGCCGCGCCCTGGAACAGGTGCTGCAACAGATGTCAATTCGGCGCAAGCTGCAATTGACGGTTAGCCCCTGGCTGGTGGGCATGGGGTTTATTGCGGTGGCCGTGGCTGCCGTCTCCCTCTCCGTTCAGCTTCGATTAGCCCGGTTGCTGCCGCAACTGGCCGATAACCCCGCCGTGTATGAGCCGTTGCAAAATTTGCGGGCCATGCAGGCCACAGCCGCCATCGGCCTGGTGAGCGTTATTGTGCTGTTCATCATCATTGGCTCGGTCAACGCCATAACCTTAAGCCGTCAAATTTCCCGCGCCGTCGATAGTTTGTATCAGGCGGCCACAAAACTTGGCTCCGGCAACTTGCAGGAACGGGCCGAAATTTATGGGTCGGATGAAATTGCGGTGACGGCCCGCGCCTTTAATGCGATGGCCGCCCGTCTGGAAAACCTGCTTAACAGCCTGGAGCAACAGGTGGCAAACCGCACCCGCGCCCTGCAAACCATCGCCGAAATCAGCCGCCGGATTACCACCATCCTGAACCTTGACGACCTGCTGGCTTACGTGGTCAATCGCATTCAGCAGGAATTTGGCCTGTATCACGTCCATATTTATTTGCTTGATGACAAAACCGACGACCTGATTATGGCTGAAGGCTCCGGGCAGGTGGGCCGTCAACTTAAAGCCCGCGCCCATCGCTTGCAGGTGGGCGAAGGGATTGTGGGTACGGTGGCCGGCACCAACAAATATTTTTTGAGCAACAATGTCTATGCGGTGTTGAATTTTGTGTCCAACGACCTGCTGCCCCTGACCAATTCTGAACTGGCCGTGCCGTTGCGCCTGGGCAACCAGGTGCTGGGCGTGCTTGATTTGCAAAGCGAAAGCCGCCGGCGCTGGTCGATGGATGATGTGTCGTTGATGCAATCGCTGGCCGACCAGATAGCCGTTGCCATTGAAAATGCCCGCCTGGTTGACGAAACCCAAACCGCCCTGAAGCAAATCAATCGCCTGAACCGGCGTTTAACCCGGCAGGCGTGGCAAGAATTTGCCGCCGAGGCAGATATTGTGGGCTACCGGTTTCAGGCCGGCAACAGTATTCCCCTGCAAGACGCTTCTGCCGGGTGGCTGCCTGCCATGCAAGACGCAGTGCGGCAGCGACAGGTGATTCAGCCCTCCCCGTCCCCGGAGGCGACAGACGCCACCGAACTGGCCCTGCCGTTGATGTTGCGCGGCCAGCCGATTGGCGCCCTGAGCCTGAAACGCGCCAAAGAGGCGCCTTGGACCCCGGAAGAACTGGAAGCGGTGGAAACAGCGGCCAATCAAATTGCCCTGGCGCTGGAAAACGCCCGCCTGTCTCAGGAGCAGGAAAAAACCATCGTCAAATTAAAAGAAGTAGACCGCCTGAAATCGTCTTTTTTAGCCAGTATGAGCCACGAACTTCGCACCCCGCTCAATTCCATCATCGGTTTTGCCGATATTTTACTGCAAGGCATCGACGGCCCGCTTGCTGAAAACGCCGCCACCGATATTACCGCCATCCACAACAGCGGCAAGCATCTGCTGGCCCTCATCAACGATGTCCTTGATATGTCGAAGATTGAAGCCGGGCGCATGGAACTATCCAGAAAACCGTTGTCGATTGTGGATGTTTTTGCCGAAGTGGCCGCATCGGTCTCTTCGCTGCTGGTCAACAAGCCGGTTCAACTGGCGCAGAATATTGCGCCGGATTTGCCCCGCGTTTGGGCCGACCCGTTGCGCCTGAATCAAATTCTTATCAATCTGGTCAGTAATGCCATCAAATTTACTGAAGAAGGGACCGTGACCCTGGGCGCGGAACGGCATACCGCAGACCTGCTTTACATTTTTGTGAAAGATACGGGCATCGGTATTCCGCAAGACAAGTTTGAGCTGATTTTTGAGCATTTTCGGCAGGTTGATTCCAGAAGCAATCGCAAGTATCAGGGTACGGGCATGGGCCTGGCTATTGCCCGCCGGTTGGTCAGGTTGCACGGCGGAGATATGTGGCTTGAAAGTAAGCCGGGCAGCGGCGCCACCTTCTTCTTTACCCTGCCGCTGGCCCGGCCGGAAGGGTAGCACAGGGCGATATTCATTAATATGGATTTTGTCGCAGGGGTACGATGTATCGTGCCCCTGTACACTGAATTGTACCGTACCCGGAAGCCGACTGATGGCATTGTTGGGAGCAAAAATTATGGCGGCTGAAAAACGTATTTTGTACATTGAAGATAATTTTGAAAACCGGTTGTTTGTGCGGCGGGTGCTGGAGGCTGACGGTATGGCGCTTTTGGAAGCCGAAGACGGGGCTTTGGGCTTGCAGATGGTTGCGGCAGAACAACCGGATTTAATTTTGCTGGATATTGGCCTGCCCGATATTGATGGCCTGGATTTGGCGGCCCAAATTCGGCGGGCGAAGCTGGCAGAGGGCGTCTCCATCATTGCCTTGACGGCCAACGCCATGAAGGGCGATGAAGAACGCTGCCTGGCCGCCGGTTGCGACGCCTACCTGACCAAACCCATCAGCGTGATGGAATTACGGGCGCACGTTAAAAAATATTTGAAATAACCCTGCCCGCCGAAAGGAATACTCCAATGCCAACCCGGACTGACCGCCTGACCGCTTCGCTGGCCGGGCACAACCTCGATTGCCTGGCCCTTATCCCCGGCTCAACCCTGCTCTACCTGACCGGCCTTTCCTTTCACGTGATGGAACGGCCCATTG
>JAJRUC010000407.1 GCA_024278015.1 Chloroflexota bacterium | reverse complement strand
CAGGCGGGCGGCATCTTCCTTCGACAGAACGACAGCCGGTTGTTGAATGTGGGCGGCCACCACCCCGGCCTGGGCAATCAGCGTCCCGCCGTCGTACAGCGCGCGCGGCGAAACGAGCAGCAGGCCGTCGTCCGGCGAAACCGGGGCCGGGGCCACAAATTCAACCGCCGGCCGCTGAGTCGCGTCTTCGGCCAGGGTGGGCCACTGCAAACCTTCTCGCGCTTCAGACATAAAGCTCATACCGCTGTAAATGTAGTGCGACATTTGCCGCGAAACGGACAGGGGCGCGGTCAGGTTCTTGAAGCTCATAGCCCGGTACAGGGGTACGGTTTGGGTAATTTCGGCCATCACACCGTCTGCCGAAGCGAAGGCCCACTCTGCGCCCAGTCGCCCGGCAAGGGCGGTGGTGATGAGCCAGTCGGCCCAGGCCAACGGCGGGGCGGTCAGGCCCCCGTCAAACGCCTGCACCCAACGCTCAACGCTGGTGTAGCTTCCGTCGCGCTCGGCCACGGCTCTGGCCGGCAATACTACATCGGCCAGTTGGGCGGTTTCCGTTAAAAACAGGTCTTGCGCCACCACAAAATCGACGGCCTCCAGCGTGGTCCGCACCGCATCCGATTCGGCGGCGGGGTTGGCGGCGGCAATGTACAGGGCCTTCAGGCCGCTATGGGGGCTGAGCATCTGCTCTGCCGAAAGGCCCGCTTCGCCCTTAACCGGCGCGTAGCCGGGCAGTCGATGGGGCAGCACGCCCAAATCGGCGGCGCCCCGGCTGTTGGCGTGCGGCAAAACGGCAATTACGCCGTTGTCGGCCCGGCCCGCATGGCCGGTCAGCAGGGCCAATGCCCTGATTGCGGCCCGCAGCGAGGGGTCGTGGCCGGCTTCAAGGCCAAACAGGATGAGACCGTTTTCCGCCGTGGCAAAGGTTTGGGCCGCCTGCCGAATTTCGGCGGCGGTCAGCCCGGCGGCCACGGCAGCCTCTTCAATGGAAAACGCTTGCAGGGCCGCGCGCAGGTCGTCCAGGCCGGTCAGGCGGGTGGATGAGAATTCTTTGTTTTCCAGCCCTTCTTCCAAAATGGCGGCCACCATGCCCCATGCCAGGTGGGCGGCGGCTCCGGGCCGCAGGCGCAGGCTTTGCCCGGCCACGCCGTCGAGTTTGGTCCGGCGGGTGTTGGCCGTTATCAGGCGCGCCCCGTGCCGGGCCGAAGCGCGGACGCGCAGGTACAGGATGGGCGCTTCTGCATCCAAATCAACGCCCAGGGCCAAAACAGCCGATTTTCCATTGAGGCGGCCAATATCCGTACCCACGCCCGCGCCCACCTGATACACCAGGTCGTCGTCATGAAAGGCGGCGCTCAGGCCAATTCGATGGTCGATGTTGCGGCTGTGGAGGACTTCCCGGAAGAACTTCTGGAAGACGTACAGGTCTTCGTTGGAAAGGTGCGGGCCGGCCAGTCCGCCGGGTTTTTCGCCGGCGGCGCGGAAGTTTTCGGCCACCAGAGTCAGGGCTTCATCCCACGAGGCTTCGACAAACCGGCCCTCTCTTTTGATGAGCGGGCTGGTCAACCGGTGTGGACTGACGTTAAAGTGATGCCCGAAGCGGCCTTTATCGCACAGCCAGATTTCATTGACGGCCTCGTTTTGGCGGGGCATAACCCGTTTGATGGCGTTGTCGCGGGTTCCAGTCACGGTGTTGCAGCCCGCGCCGCACAAATTGCACACGCCGGGTACATTGGTCAGTTCCCAGCTTCGCGCCCCAAACCGAAAGTCACGGGTGGTCAATGCCCCCACCGGGCAGATGTCGGTGGTGTTGCCGGAATATTTGCTGTCGAATTGGGGGGTGGAATAGCTGACGATGCGGGCGTCGCGGCCCCGGTTTTCGACGGCCAGCACGGCGTCGCCGGCAATTTCGTCCTGAAAGCGGACGCAGCGGGTGCAAATGATGCAGCGCTCGGTATCGAGGACTATCAAATCGCCCAGAGGAAATTTTTTGGGGCCGTGATGTTTGTCGTCCAGCCGAAAACGGGACAGACCCGGACCGTGGGCGTAGGTTAAATCCTGCAAGGCGCACTCGCCCCCTTTATCGCAAACGGGGCAATCGAGGGGGTGGCTGGTCAGCAAAAAGTCCAGCACGGCCCGCCGGTCGGCCAGCGATTCTTCGCTTTGGGTGATAACCACCATGCCTTCGGAAACGGGGGTGGTGCAACTGGTGACCGGCTTGGGAAAGAAGCGAATGACCGGCTCGCCGTTCTCGTCCAGTTGCAATTCGCCGGTTTGCCTGTTTTTAACGGGCAGGCCCATCAGCGCCAGACACACGCGGCACATGCCCACCGGCTCCAGTTTGGAATGATAGCAGAAGACCGGAATTTCGTTGCCGGCCTGCCTGGCAGCCTCAACAATTAACGTTCCGGGCGGAACGCTGACGGCCACACCGTCTATTTTCAGCGTAACTAAATCGGACATAAGGGTTTCCTGGGGTCAAAAATTTTTCAAATGCGTCCTGCCGGGTTGGCCGACAAGGCGGGTATGGCGCAATACTCAGGCGATGGTGACGCTGTCGCTCAGGTAAACGTCTTGAATGGCGTTGAGCAAGGTCACGCCGTCGGCCATCGGTTTCTGAAAGGCTTTTCGCCCGGAAATCATGCCCATGCCGCCGGCGCGTTTGTTGATAACCGCCGTGCGCACGGCCTGGGCCAGGTCGTTGGCCCCGCCGGATGCTCCGCCGGAGTTAATGAGGCCGGCGCGGCCCATGTAGCAGTTCACAATCTGGTAACGGGTCAGGTCGATGGGGTGGTCGCTGGTCAGTTCATCGTAGACTTTATCGCTGGTTTTGGCGAATTTGATGGCTTTGAAGCCGCCGTTGTTTTCGGCCTGTTTCTGTTTGACGATGTCGGCTTCGATGGTGACGGCCAGATGGTTGGCCTGACCGGTCATATCGGCGGAAACGTGGTAGTCTTTATCGGTTTTGAAGCTGTTGTTGCGCAAGTAGGCCCACAGGACAGTGACCATCCCCAGTTCGTGGGCGTAGGCAAAGGCTTCGGAAATTTCAATAATCTGGCGGTTCGATTCGGCGGAACCGTAATAGATGGTGGCTCCAATGGCAACCGCGCCCAAATCGTAGGCCTGCTGCACCGAGGCAAACTGAATTTGGTCGTATTTGTTGGGATAGGTCAGCAATTCGTTGTGGTTAATTTTAACCAAAAAGGGAATTTTGTGGGCGTATTTTCTGGAAATGCTGCCCAGCACCCCCAGCGTGGAAGCCACGGCATTGCAGCCCCCTTCAATTGCCAGCTTGACAATGTTTTCGGGGTCGAAGTAGATGGGATTGGGGGCGAAAGACGCCCCGGCCGTGTGTTCAATGCCCTGGTCAACCGGTAAAATGGACAGATAGCCGGTTCCGGCCAGCCGCCCGTGGTTGTACAAGGCCTGCATATTGCGCATCACCTGCGGGCTGCGGTCAGAAAAGGCCACTACCCGGTCTATAAAATCGGGGCCGGGCAGGTGCAGCATGTCTTTGGATACGGTTCTGGATTCGTGTTCCAACAAACAGGCTGCTTCATCACCAAGAAGTTCAGAAATATTCACGCTCATTTTTCGCTCCTTAATAAATAATATGGTTATTTAATAAACTCAGGACTTACGCAGTTGCGGTAAATCACGGTGTTCTACCCCCTCCCCGCTTCGCGTCCCCCGAAACCGGGGGAGGAGCTAACTGCCCCCCGCTTGAGGGGGGACTGAGGGGGGTAAAATGCCGCCACCGCGTAAGTCCTGAAACTGTTCGTATTCGGGCCGAAAATGCAGAACGCTGGCCTTGACCGGGCTGGTGGCAAATTCGCCCAGCGGGCAGAAGCAATTACCGTTCATCTGGTCAATGATGGTGGTCAGCAAGTCGATATCGGCGGCGTTGCCCTTGCCGGACCGGATGCGCTTGTAAACCTGGTTCAGCCAGAAGGTGCCTTCCCGGCAGGGGCTGCATTTGCCGCAGCTTTCGTGCTTGAAGAATTGAATCATTTTGTGGGCGGCCCACACAATATCGACGGTTTCATCCATAACGATGAACGAGGCCGACCCCAGCATTGAGCCGATGGCCCCCATCGATTCGTAATCCATAGGCGTATTCAGCTTGTCGGCGGGAATCATCAGCGAGGCCGCGCCGGCGGGCAGAACGGCTTTCACTGCTTTGCCGCCGGGGACGCCGCCGCCCAACTCTTCAATAAGGTAGCGGATGGGCACGCCCAGGGGCAATTCGTAATTGCCGGGGTTGTTGATATGCCCGCTCAGGCAAAAAACTTTGGTGCCGGCGCTTTTTTCGGTGCCGAATTGCCGGTACCACGCCACGCCGTTTTTGATGATGCCGGGCACATTGGCCAGGGTTTCAACATTATT
>JAJRUC010000406.1 GCA_024278015.1 Chloroflexota bacterium | reverse complement strand
GTCTTGCGCCGGTTCCGCATCAGTTTGCGCTTCCGGATTAACCCAGTTTTCGCCATCATAATAATACCACTGGCTGGTTTCTTTACCCAGCATCCAGTACGTGCCGTTTTCATCCACAAAGGGCAAAGAGTCGGCCTTGTGCGGGTCGGCCTGCGCCCATTCCACGCCGTCGAAGTAATACCATTCCCCCGTTTCGGCGCCAATCATCCAATACCGACCATAGTCGTCCCGGGTTCGCAATTCATCAATCGCGGCTTGAAACTCGTCAAGGCTTAATTGACCGGCCTCAAGCGCCTGTCGTAATTCCGCATATCTATCTTCAAAATGGCTAATTTGCATAATTTTTTGTTTTTCCGGCCGGTGGCCGATTGTCGCCACATAACAGAAAAAACAGAACCTCCATTGTCATAAATACAAACAAATATACTACAATGAATCTTCAGAATGGCAAATATCGTCTTTAAAAACCAATCGATACAGCGATAGTGTGGGCAAAAAGCAGGGCAATCGTCGGCTTAAGGTGTCTGAAAAAGACAAAATTAAAACAAACTGGTATAATTACGCGCTGAAAGTTGGGGCCAAAGGCAAGGCATGAAGATTTATTTAAGATTAAGTATTATTTTAATGACCGTGGCGTTATTGGCAAGCCTCAGTTTCAGGGGCGCAAGCCGAATTGTCCGCTCGGCGGGGGAGTATCGCTCTGTTTTGCGCGAAAAACCCTTGCCTCCCGGCGATGCGCTGCCCGCCAAAACCGGGCGGGTGGTGGTGGTGGTGATTAGCGGTCTGAGCGCTGACGCTTTGACTCACCTGCCGTTGCCCACCCTGAACACGCTGCGGGAAGCCGGCGCAACGGCCACGGTAGTGGTTTTACCGCCTACGTATCGCCGGCCCGTGTGGACAAATCTGGTTTCGGGCGCGCCCGCCGCCCTGAACGACGCGCCGCCGTTTGAAGTTTTCAACCCCGAAAACAGGCCGGCGACGGTTGAAACCATCTTCGATACCGTGCGCCGCCAATCCGGGCAGGTGATGGTGGTGGGCAACGCGCTGTGGCAAGAGATGTTCCCCGGCAGCATCCGCTTTTGGCCCATGCCCGCTGATGAAGCCGATTTTTTGGCGGGAGAGGGGGCAGGTATCGCCGCCATGCTGGACGACGGTTCGGTGAGGCTGGCTGTTTTTCAATTTGACCACCTGTTTGCGGCGGCGCAAGCACCGGGTGAGGGGGCGGAGAATTACCTGCGGGCAGCCGGGCAGGTTGACCGTTACCTGTCCCAATTGCTTCACGCGCTGAATATGGACGAAACCACCCTCATCATTACCTCTGATTTTGGCCTGTTGGCCGGGGGGCGGCGCGGCGGCGGTGATTTTGAGGTGGTTAATCTGCCCTTGATAATGACCGGCAAGGATATTATTCCCGGCAGATACAGTCCCGTTCACTATAGTGACCTGGCCCCCACGCTGGCGGCGCTGGTGGGCGCGGCCATTCCCAACAGAACGCAGGGCCGGCCGTTACTGGAGATGATGCGCCTTTCTGAAGGTGAACGGGCGCAGATTTTGGCGCAACTGGCGCACCAGCGAGTTTCGCTGACGCAGGCGTATCTGGCGGCGCTGGGTTTCAATTCGCCGCAAATGCCTGCCGATGACCTGAGCCGGGCCGATGCCTTTCTGGCGAATAAAAACTATGCCGGCGCGGCCCAACTGGCCGCATTGATACTTAAGCAGACAGAGACATTACAGCAAAAACAGGAGACGGCGGCGCAAGCGCAGACAAAACGTTTTCGATTGGGGGTGCTATCGGCAAGCCTGGGTCTGTTGCTGCTTTTTGCGCTAAAGACGCGCAGCGCCTTGTGGCTGGAGGCCGTTTTGGGGGCGGGGGTTGCCCTGGGCGTTTATCATTTGCTGTATCGATTCAGTAACTTGCCGTATTCGTTGAGCGCCGTCACCGGCCCTTTAACGCCCCTGTGGCCGGCTGTGCTGCCCTGGGTAGCGACGGGCGTTCTGGCCGGGGCGCTGGGGTTCACCGGCCTGTCGTTGTTCAAGCCCAAAACGCCCCCCACCATGCTTTTGAACGGGAGTTTTGAGCTGGTGCTGTTTACGGCGCTTGGTTTTCTGGCGCCGGCCTTGTACGGATTTTGGCAAATCGGCCCCGAAGTGCAACAATTCTTTCCGAATGTGCAGGAGATATTTTATTACGTAGCCGCCCTGTCGCAAACCTGGTTTAGTGTTGTTATTGGTACTTTTGTACCACTTTTTGTCATTGTCTTGAATTTTGGGATGCAAAAAGGGATAATCTGGTATCAAATGCGCAGGTTGGGATAGATAAGACAACCGGACAACCCACCGGGGCGATGCCCGGCGGGAAAAAATTTAACCTGCCCCCACCCGTCGCTGGCGCGACCGCTTCGCGTCCCCCAATGTCGGGGGAGGGTTGCCTGTGCCCTGAACAGGGTGGGGAGGGGGTTATTTTCAAAGGAGACGATGATGAAGATTATTATCACCGGGTCAAACGGACAGGTGGGCCGGGCGTTGCAACATGTTTTCGGCAACCACGCCTTGACTCTGCTGGATTTGCCCGATTTTGACATTACCCGGCCCGAAGGCGTGGCGGAGTTGGCCGCCCTTAAACCGGATTTGCTCATTCACACTGCCGCGATGGTAGATGTGGACGGCTGCGCCAGAAATCCGCAGGCCGCTTATTTTGTGAACGGCTTCGGCACGCAAAACATGGCCCTGGTTTGCCAACAGAGCGGCGCGGCAATGGTCTGCATTTCAACCAACGAGGTGTTTGACGGCGCGGCCACAAGCCCGTATCACGAATACGCCCCCACCAATCCCGTCAATCCCTATGCCCAATCAAAGCTGGCCGGCGAACAGATTGCCGCCCGTCTGGTGAAAAATTTGTACATTGTGCGCATTGCCTGGGCCTTTGCCAAAGGGGGCAACAACTTTCCGGCCAAAATCATTCGCGCCGCAGATAAATTGGGGGCGCTGAAAGTTGTAACCGATGAAGTTGGCAATCCCACCTATGCCCCGGACCTGGCCGCCGCCATCAAAAAACTGGCGGCCACCAACCATTTCGGCACGTATCATTTAACCAATCAGGGCGCTTGCTCCCGGTACGATTTTGCGCTGGAAATTCTCCGGCAAAGCGGGCGGGGCCATATTCCGGTGCAACCCATCACCAGCGAGGGCTTTGACCGGGCCTCAACGCCGCCGAAGTACGCCCCGCTGGCGAACAACCTGGGCGCCGCCCTGGGCATTACCCTCAGGCCGTGGCCAGAGGCCCTGGCCGATTATTTCAGGGAAGGGGAGGCCAGTCAGATGTGACCAGGGCTGCGTAGCCGGTCAGCGCTTCGGTCAGGGCGGGAATGGGGATGCGCTCCCGGTTGGTATGCGCCAGCCGCTCGTCGCCCGGCCCAAAACCGATGACCGGCACACCCGCCTGCATAAAATGGCCGCCATCGGTCACAAACTGCCACACATCCGCCGGCATGGGCCGCTTGAAAAGGCGGCTGAGCGTTTGTTGCGCGTGTTTCAACCACGGGTGGTCGGCGGATATGGCAAAGGATGGGGTGACGGCGGGATGGTCAACGTGAACGTGAGTGTATGACTGGTTGGTTCGGGTAGCCAGGTCTACGCGCCCGGTGGCGCCGTTTACCAGTAAATTTTGCAGCAGGACGTTTATTTTTTCGATGACCGCTTCCGGCGTTTCGGAGGGAATATTGCGCCAGTCGAGCGTCAGTTTCAGGTGGCCGGGGGTCACATTCGGGCTGATTTGGTCGCTTTGGCACAGGGTGGGGGCCACGCTTGACGCGCCGAAGGCAGCATCGGTTGCCATAGTGAGTTTTGGCAAGTTCTGCAAGAAATTTGCCAGCGAAAAATAGGGATTGATGCCTGTGGCAGGGCTGCCGGCATGCACCGATTTGCCTTCAACCGTCACCCACAATTCCATCCGGCCCCGATGCCCGCGCCGCAGGGTGTTGCGGCTGGGTTCGCCCACAACAACCAGATCTGTTTTGAGGTGACCGGCCAAATGACGCGCCCCCGCGCCGCCAACTTCTTCCAGCACGCTGACTGCCACGTATAAATCACCGGCGGGCGGAATGTCCATCGCCTTTAAAAGAGCCGGAGTGTAGACCATGCACGCCGCCGGGCCTTTCATATCAACCGAACCGCGTCCCCACAGGTGGCCGTCAACCACGCGCCCGCTAAACGGGGGGTGGGGCCAGCCCTGTTCATCGCCCGGCGAAACGTGATCCATGTGGCTGCTGAGCGTTATGCCGGGGCCGTCGCGCCCCTTTACCAGGCCAATCACATTGCCGAACTCATCGGCTTGTACATGGTCATAGCCTAACTCGCGCATTTTTTGCTGAATAACGGCCGCGATGTCTCCTTCGTGGCCGGGCAGACTGGGAGTTTGTACCAGTTTTTGGGTGAAGGCCACCAGGCCCGGTTCTATATTGATGGCGGCCCGGCGCAGCGATGCGTAATTCAGGGTCATTATGTCTCCTTTGACCATAGCTATCAGCTTTCAGCGTAATTGGCTGATAGCCAAGAGCCAAAAGCTGACCGCGTTTGGTTATGGCGATAAATTCAGGGCGTTAATCAGCTTGTTGATGTGCTGAATATTGTCGGTGTGGGCTACGGAATTGATGGAAAGTTCCATAAAGGGGACTTTTTCCCGCTGCCGGCCGGGGCCGCCGTGCAGCACGTAGCCGGCTTCGCGGTCGTGGATGGGGTAAAAGTAGATGATGGCTTGCTCCAGCCGGGATTTGATGTGGTCGTGCAGTTGGGCCAGTTTGTTGGTGTAGGTGATAATGACGAATTGTGTTTCGGTGGGGTGGCCGACAAAATCATCCATAGTGCCCAACTCATCAATGGCGCTGGTCAGGATGAGAGCCACTGCGCGTAGTACATCATCTCTGGCTACAAAGCCGTAAATTTCGTTGAATTTGGAAAGCCCCACCAGAGTAATGGAGAAAATATGCCAATCGTTTTTTTCCAGCGTTAGTTCCAGACGATTGGCGGTCAGTTTCTCGCCGGGCAGGCTGGTGACGGGGTTATTCTGGCTGCCGGCGCGGCGCAGGGCGTTTCTAACGCGCAGGCGAAGCTCCTGAATATCGAATGGTTTGGTGATATAGTCGATGGCGCCCAGTTTTAATCCGGCGATGCGATAATCCCGCTCGCGGCGTTCGGTTACAAAGATGACGGGCAGGCGGCTGGTACGCAGGTCTTCCTGCAGGCGTTTGCCGACCTCAAAGCCGTCAAAATCGGGCAGGCGCACATCCAGCAAGATAAGATCCGGCAAATTAACCTGGCATTGTTCCAGCGTTTCCCGGCCGGTGGCGGCCAGTATCACATTATACCCCTGAGCCTCAAAATAGACCCGAAGCATTTCAGAGGTATCCGTATCATCTTCAACTATCAAGAGTGTGTGTTTCATCCGACATTCTCCCGGATTGCTCCGGATACAACCTGCATCGGGGCTGATTAATCCGTTAAGCGGTCAATTGCAATCGATAGTGCGCCTGCGGGGTTAGGTGAGGGGTGCTTTGTAGATGGCAAATCGGCAAAATTCGTCGCCTTTGGCGTGGCATACAATTTCTTCAACCCGAAAATCTTTACCGCCGCTGACCCAACGCAGGCTTTCTTGCAAAAGCCCGATGGCGGCAAAGCATACCGGGCGGTCTGTTGTCCGGCCATTGCACACCGGACAGGCTTTGATTGTGTAAATAAACCGGTCTTCCTCTTCAGAAACCACTGATTCCTGGTCGCTGAAGGTGGTGAACGTTTCGGCCATAGCGCGCAAACCAACTTTGAGCTTGGTTCCCAAAGGGATAACCTTGAAGGCCAGTTCACTCATACCGATGAGTGCGCCAAAGTCGCTTAAGCCTTGAGCAAAGGAGGCGCGTCCGGCCCGCAACGCCAGCCCGCGCCCGCCACGGGGGCCGTACATTTCTTCAATGGCCTGGTTGATGGCGGTGAAATCAGCAAAATCCAGTTCCCGCCCCAGATTATTGGGGGGATAGTTGTCAATAAAATGGGGTAATTTCGCCAGGTTGAGTACGGCGTTAATGCCGCCTTTGCCCATTACCTCTTCCATTGCTTGCAGATAAATCCGGCCGATTTTGTTGGGGTAATACAAGCCGCTTTGTCTTGTCATGGGTGAAACCTCCGAAGCCTTTTGGGATGAAGATGGCGGGTGGAGAAGATGTGCATCAAGTTTGTCTGCAACCCGGCGTATGGCGTAACTGGCGCATACAAAAGCAATTTGCTCTTCAGCCCTAAGTATACCTTAAGCCCCGGAGAAATGTCAATTAAAATAAAACGGCAAGCAACCATTTTCATTATGACTGTGTCGGTTGCGTTTTTGAAGTAATAATGGGCCGGAAATGTAGGGGCGCGTGGCCGCGTGCCCCTGCGGATTGCGCCGATTATGTTGGGTCCGCGGAAAAACAGGGGCGGGGCGACCTGCGACCCACCCCGACCCACAACCAAACCGTCGTTTTTAGCGTACCTGCCAAAAAATCCGGCGTCAAATTATCATGATGAAAATTGCTGGACGGCAAGGTATATCCCGGATTTGACAAATTCAAAAAGCGCGGTAATTGTAATTTCACTGCCGCGCTTTGAATTGATGCGATGTCGTTGCGGTTCAGGCTTGACCAAACAGGGCGTTAAATTGCTGCCCGTCGATTGTTTCCTGACTTATCAGTAAATTGGCAATGTCTATCAGTTTATGCTTGTTTTCGGTCAGGATATTTTTGGCCTTGTTGTAGGCATCCAGAATCATGCCGCGCACTTCCAAATCGATGGCGCGGGCTGCTTCTTCACTGTAGTTTCGATGCTCGCCGATTTCTTTGCCCAGGAAAACCAGTTCTTCTTTCTTGCCGTAGGTTATCAGCCCAATCCGTTCACTCATGCCGTACTGTGTGACCATAGCCCGGGCCAGTTTGGTAGCCCGTTTCAGGTCGTTGCCGGCCCCGGTGGTGACGGTGGGGAAGATAATTTCTTCAGCGGCGCGCCCGCCCAACGCTACCACCAGTTTGGCTTCAAAATGGCTGCGGCTGAGCAGGGTTTTGTCATCGGTGGGCAGATACATGGTTACGCCGCCGACATGGCCTCTGGCTACAATGCTCACTTTGTGGACGGGGTCGGCTTTTTCCAGCATTTTGGCAACCAGGGCGTGTCCGGCTTCGTGGTAGGCGATGATTTCTTTCTCTTTTGTATTCAGCACTCTGCTTTTGCGTTCCGGCCCCATCATCACTTTCTCAATGGCTTCCTGAAAATCTGCCATAAAAATTTGCTTTTTGCCGCGCCGGGCGGCCAGAATGGCGGCTTCGTTAACCAGATTCTCCAAATCTGCGCCCACAAAGCCGATGGTCATTTTTGAGAGAGCGTCCAGATCCACATCATCTGACAGAGGTTTGCCGCGCGAATGGACTTCCAGGATTTTTTTGCGGCCCAGCCAGTCGG
>JAJRUC010000405.1 GCA_024278015.1 Chloroflexota bacterium | reverse complement strand
GTAGCGTTCGGGGTTGGCCAGGGGGGTGTGGATGTACGGCGGCAGGGGCACGTGGCCCACGTCGTCCAACCGGGCCGACAGCGGCTCGTCAAAGCAGACGATGCGCCGCGCCCCGTCCAGGGCTTCGGAAATTTGGCCCGACAGGGTTGAGCCGCTGATGGTGAATCGCGTACCGGGCCGCAGACGTTTGCCGCCGACCAGCGCCTCCCATGTTTGGGCGGCCAGCCGTTTCAGCAGCAGCAGTTCCATTTTGCCGCCGGTTGCCTTGACGGCGTACAGCCGGGCCGGAATGACGCGGCTGTCGTTCAGGGCCAGCACATCGCCCCGTTGCAAATAGCCGGGCAAGTCGGTGAATTGGCGGTGGCTGATTTGGCCGTCGGCCCGGTTGACCACCATCAGCCGGGAGGCGTGGCGGGGTTCAACGGGCGTTTGGGCAATGAGTTCCGGCGGCAGACGGTAATCAAATTGTGACAGGTTCATAGGCTTGTTTTCGGTTGCAGGGTTGCACCCCCTCCCCAACCCTCCCCCTCGCAGGGGGAGGGAATTGCTACAGGCGAGAAAAGGAGTTGGACTACTTGCTCAACCATCGAATAATCAAATTCAGCGCCACGGTCAGCGCAATGCTGAGGATGATGGACGTGGCAATCGGGAAATGGACGGAGACGTTGCCGCGCCGAAAGCTGACATCGCCGGGCAAGTGCCCCAACCACGGCAGAAATTTTCCGCCCAGCAGCAAAAACGCGCCCACCAGCGCGATAAATCCGCCTAAAAGCAATAATATTTTGCCGATTGTCTGAAAATCCATTATGTCACATCACAACTAATGTTGTCAGGACTTACGCAGTTGCGGTAAATCACGGTGTTTTACCCCCTCCCCCGACATCGGGGGAGGGGGTTAATCGCACAATAACCGGGAATTCCGAAGTCAGGTTCAACTAAAACAGCGCCGGCTGCGCGTCATCTTCATCAGACAGGGTATAGCCCAAATGCTGATAGGCGCGGGGCGTGGCCTTGCGCCCGCGCGGGGTACGGTCCAAAAACCCGATTTGCAGCAGATACGGTTCGACCACATCCATAACGGTGCTGCTGTCTTCGCTGATGCTGGCGGCAATGGTTTCCAGCCCCACCGGGCCGCCGCTGAATTTGTCGATGATGGCGTGCAGTACTTTACGGTCCAGAATATCCAGGCCCAACGGGTCAACCTCCAGCATTTTCAGGGCCTGGTCGGCCACGGCGCCGGTAATAATTCCGTCTGAACGAACCTGGGCAAAATCGCGGGCGCGTTTCAGCAGTCGATTGGCGATGCGGGCCGTGCCGCGCGCGCGGGCGGCAATGGTCAGGGCGCCGTCCGGCTCGATGGGCACGTTCAGGATTTGGGCCGAGCGCAGCACAATTTGGGCCAGTTCTTCCGGCTGATAAAACTCCAGCCGAAAGATTGAGCCGAAGCGGTCTCGCAGGGGCGAGGCCAGCAGCGACAGGCGGGTGGTGGCCCCCAAAATGGTGAATTGCGGCAGCTTCAGGCGGATGCTGCGCGCCCCGGAACCTTTGCCGATGACAATATCCAGGGCGAAATCTTCCATAGCCGGATACATCACCTCTTCCACGGCCCGGCTCATACGATGAATTTCGTCGATGAACAGAATATCGCCGCGCAGCAGGTTGGTTAAAATGGCGGCCAAATCGCCGGGGCGTTCAATGGCCGGGCCGGAGGTAATCTTCAGGTTGACGGTCATTTCGTGGGCGATAATATTCGCCAGCGTGGTTTTGCCCAACCCCGGCGGGCCATAAGCCAGAATATGGTCCAGCGGCTCCTCTCGTTGGCGGGCGGCCTCAATCAGAATTTTGATGTTTTGTTTGACCAGCGTTTGCCCAAAGTAGCCGGCCCATGTGGTGGGGCGCAGGCTTTGCTGAATTTGCTCTTCGTTTGGTTCCGCCTGGGGCGACACGGTTCGGTTTTCCATAGTGGGGCCATTATACCACAAAAATTGCCTGATTTGGAAAAAGTGGTATAATAAAATCAGAACATATTTTCTAATCGACGGTCAATCAACGCCTTTTTGTGGGATAACAGGCGTTCTTCCGTCAAGGAGAAGAAACGGTTTTTTGATAAAATAGCTTCAGACTTAAGAACCGACCCCAACCCGTCGTCTACGACGATTCCCTCCCCGTTAAAGGGAGGAGAGTTGGGGAGGGGTATTTTCAAGGGAGGACGGATGACCATCCAATTTGCGAATCACATCCCCATCATTCAGCTTAACCGGCAACGATGCCGGCTGGAGCAGAAAATCAGACAATTTGAAGCCAGACTTCGGGCGCGGATTGACCCGGACATTGATGAAGCCGACCCCGGTTTGACCGAGCAAACGGTGACGCTGGCCTTGCTGAACAATGCCAGAGAGAAGTTAAATTCAATTGACCGGGCCTTGCGGCAAGCGCAAAACGGCGGCTACGGCCGCTGCGAAACGTGCGGGCAGCGGATTAACCCGGAACGGCTGGAGATTTTTCCGCAGGCCATCTTGTGCGTGGCCTGCAAATCAACCCTGGAAGCAAAATTTCCGCGCCGCCTGGCGGCCTGAACCGCCCCGCGCGGTTTACCAGCGATGGTGGACGTGGGGCTTTATTTTTTCGGTGTAAATGGCCTCTATCCGGCGCATCAAGCCCTGGTCGAAGGGGGCAAAATCGGCGGCTTTGGCGTTATCTTCGGCTTGCTGCCGGTTTTTGGCCCCCGGAATGACGCAACTGACCGCATCGAACATCAAAATCCAGCGCAGGGCAAATTGGGCCATCGTCATGCCCGCCGGAACCAGCGCCCGCAGCGCCTCCACGGCTGCCAGCCCGGTCTCAAAATCAACGCCGGAGAAGGTCTCGCCTACGTCAAAGGCTTCGCCGTGACGGTTGTAGTGGCGGTGGTCATCGGCGGCAAAGGCGCTGTCGCGGGTCATTTTGCCGGTCAGCAGGCCGCTGGCAAGGGGCACGCGGGCCAAAATAGCTACTTGCCGCAATTTCGCCAGTTCAAAAAACAACTCAGCCGGTCGGCGGCGGAAAATATTGAAGATAATTTGCACGCTCTGCACGTTGGGGTATTCGGCGGCTTTGATGGCCTCTTCCACTTTCTCAACGCTAACGCCGTAATGGCGAATTTTCCCGGCTTGCACCAGCCCGTCCAGCGCCCCAAAAACCTCCGGCATATAATACACCTGGGTGGGCGGGCAATGCAGTTGCACCAAATCGAGCGCCTCTGCCTCCAGGTTTTTCAGGCTGCGTTCTACAAAAGCGGTCAGATTTTTCTGATTGTAGCCTGCGGCTGCATGAGGATTCAAGCGACGGCCCGCTTTGGTAACCACATAAATTTGTTCAGACCGGTCTTTCAGCGCCTGGGCAATCAGCCGTTCACTGCGGCCGTCGCCGTACACATCTGCCGTGTCGATGAAATTCACGCCCTGGTCGATGGCGGCGTGCAGGGCGGCCAGGGCGTCTTCTTCACTCACGTGGCCCCATTCCGCGCCGATGGCCCATGCCCCGAAACTTACTTCAGATACGCGCCAGCCGGTTCGCCCAAAAAGACGATAATTCATGGTGTCCTCCCGTTTTGCATCTGGTTTAACCATTCTATATTTTTTATGATAACATAAAAGGGTGGATTTTACACAAAAAAGTAGTGAACATGCATGCGCGGCGACGTAAAAATCGCCGGCAGCCATTGCCGGCTGCCGGCGAAACAAAGGGAGGGAGGAGAACGGCGAACTTAACCGCCCTGATAGATGCGGACATCGGGGAAGAAGGCGGCCATCGCAAACCAGAAGTGGTCGGCGTGCAAAACAGTAGTCAACTGTTGGCCGGCCAGTTGGCCGGCGGTCGCCTCGCCGAAGATGTTCCATGTGCTGCCCGTCTGGTCATCCGTAAAGGCATCGTCTGCCCATTGGAAGGTCAATTTTTGTCCGTCCAGGTTGGGGTCGAACACGCCGGTGGCCCCTACGTCGCGGGAATCGGCAATAGAGCCGCCGTCCAGGGCAGAGGTGGTGCCCGCTTGCCAAAAGATGACCACCGCTTGCCCGGCCACGGTATCGGCCACCACGCGCTGTTGGGCCAGCACTTTGTACGGATAGGCCGCCGCCTCATCAGCTATTTGCACGGCAATAACCCGGTCGACGGCTTGCAGCCGGTCGTCTACTTCGCCCGCAAAAAGGAAGGGTTGCTGGTCGGTATCGTAGCCGCGATACGGATTTGAGCCGTAAGACCGGTTAAAGCCGGTATCCTGAGACAGGACGGGCGCATTGGGGAAGCTGGTTTTGAAATCGGCAAAAGAGACAAGTTGGGTGGGCAACATATCCAGTTGCGTGCCGACCATCTCGCCCACAATCGCTTCGCCGGTGAGTTGCTGCCACCAGCTTTCGGTTTGACGGTCCCACATCACCAAATCGCTGTTGCGCAATTTTCCGGAAACGCCGAAATCATATATGGCGCCGGCTATCGTTCTTTTGAAGGTAATGGCCGAATTGCACAGCGGGCAGAACGTCACCACCACCGGCTCGCCGCCAATATCATCGTTCACCACTTCGTGCCAAATCATAATTTGCAGCGGATAGCCTTTGGTTTGACTGCCTGCCGTCACCACAAAAATCGGCTCCTGGTCTGCCAGCCAGGCCGCCGCTTCGGCCACGCTGACAAATTTTGGATTGTCGATGGGGGGGATGCCGTCGCGCGGCACGCCGCCGGAGAAAATTTCAGAATACGGTACGGTGTGCAAACTAAAATCGGTGGCCCAGTAATCTTCAAAGGAATAGATGGGTTTATCATTTAACAACGGTTTGCCGTTTTTAGCCACTGCCGCCGATGCGGGGGTATCCGGCGTGGAAGCGGTTGGAGAGGAAGCGGAGGAAGCAGGGGCGGTTTGCGATTCGGCGTTTGCGGGGGCAACCGTTGGCCCCGCAGACGGCTGAGTCTCGGCCAAAGTTTGCGCGCCGTGAGAGGACCCGCTTCCACAGCCGGCAACCACAACGGCGATTATGGATAATATAACGAGGGTAAACCAGGGTAAACGCATATTTGTTGCTCCAGTCGGATTCAATCATTTTATGGATAGTTGCCTTTCAGTTTACAGCAGTGTGGGTTGGTTTTCAGTAGGGTTCATTACAATTTGATTATTTGGCCGTTTGGGATATGATGTTCCAAGTGAAAAAAATTAAGGAGCTATTATGAAATATAAATTGATGAGTATTATGCTGGTCGTTTTCTTTTTAGCGGCCTGCGGGCAACCCGCCACCGAAGAACCGACCTCCATTCCGCCCACCGAAACCCCGGCCCCCACGGCCACGCCGGCAGAGGCCGTGGCCCCGACGCCCCCCCCGCCCGCAACCGACCAGGCGGCAGCCGCGCATGTGGCGCTGGAGCTTTCGGCTGAGATGGCCGACCGCTTTCCGGAAGCCGAGATGACCACCACCGACAGCGGCCTGCAATACTGGGTTACTGATGAAGGCGCGGGTGAGATGCCTCAAACGGGCAACGTGGTGCAAGTTCATTACAATGGCCTGCTGGCCGACGGCTCGATGTTTGATTCATCGTATGAAAGTGACCAGCCCCTCACCTTCCCGCTGGGCGTAGGGGCCATGATTCCCGGTTGGGATGAAGGCATTAGCATGATGCCGGTGGGCACCAAAGCCAAAATGATTATTCCGGCAGACCTGGCTTTTGGCGACCGGGGCGTGCCGAATTTGATTCCGCCCGGCGCCACCCTGTATTTTGAAGTGGAAGTGGTTGACATTCTGCCCGGCGCGCCGGAGTCTCCCACCCCCGTGGACGAAGCGGATTATCAAACCACCGACAGCGGCCTGAAGTATTATGATTTTGAAGTGGGCGATGGTCCCACCCCGGAGGCCGGGCAAACCGTGGTGACGAATTACACCGGCTGGCTGGAAGACGGCACCAAATTCGATAGCTCGCTGGACCGGGGCCAGCCCCTGCCCTTCGTTTTGGGCGCGGGCCAGGTTATTCCCGGCTGGGACGAAGGCATTGCTACCATGAAAGTGGGCGGCAAACGCCAGTTGGTCATCCCCCCGGAACTGGGTTACGGCGCAGATGGCGCGGGCGGGGTGATTCCGCCCAACGCCACCCTGATTTTTGAAGTGGAACTGGTTGATATTCAGTAAATTGTGTAACCGGATTTAAACCGCAAACCCGCCGATGGAAACGTCGGCGGGTTTTTTGCGCTTCTGGAGCAAACTACTGTTTCGTCATATATCACACAACAGACAAGATGAGTGAGCCGATTTGTCCGTAGGGGCGGTTCGCAAACCGCCCCTGTTACCAAATGATGCTTCTTGACACGACACTATACGGCTTCCAGGTTGGTGGGGGCGGGTACTGCCAGCGACAGGCTATCTGCCGTTTGGCGGGTGAAGGTTAAGCCCTGTTCCTCATCGTAGTCGATAATAATGGTATCACCCGTCTTGAACTCGCCGCGCAAAATTTGAACGGACAGGGGTGATTCAACCCGCTTTTGCAGGGTGCGGCGCAGGGGTCTGGCTCCAAATTGCGGGTCGAAGCCTTGTTCGCCCAGCCAGTTTTTGGCGGCCGGCATCAGGTCAATTTCAAGGCCGGATTCGCGCAAGCGTCCGGTAATCTCTTCTATCTGCAAATCGACAATTTCGACTACCTGTTCCTGGGTGAGGGTGTGGAAGATGATGATTTCGTCGATGCGGTTCAAAAATTCGGGCCGGAAGTGCTGGCGCAACGAATCCTTGATGTCTTTTTGCCTGCGGTCATCATCGAATGTGCCTTCGTCGCCCCGGGCGCGGAAGCCGAGCGTGCCCCCTTTGGGGCCAAAGGCCGTGCCGATATTGCTGGTCATAATGATGACTGTGTTTCTGAAATCGACGGTGTGGCCCTGGCCGTCGGTTAAGCGGCCGTCTTCCAGAATTTGCAGCAGGGCGTTCCAGACATCCGGGTGGGCTTTTTCAATTTCATCAAACAGCACTACCTGATAGGGCCGGCGGCGCACGGCTTCGGTCAGTTGGCCGCCTTCATCGTAGCCCACATAGCCCGGCGGCGCGCCGAACAGGCGGCTGGTGCTGTGGCCCTCGCGGTATTCGCTCATGTCAATGCGCAGCAGAGCGTCTTCTTCATCAAAAAGGAACCAGGCCAGCGTTTTAGCCAGCTCGGTTTTGCCCACGCCGGAACTGCCCAAAAAGAGGAAGCTGCCGGTGGGACGACGGGGGTCCTTCAGGCCGGACCGCGCCCGCCGAATGGCGTCGGATATGGCGTTGATGGCTTCGTCCTGGCCAATGACCCGCTCGTGGAGGCGGTCTTCCATTTCCAGTAATTTTTCGGCTTCCGTTTCCATCATGCTGGTTACGGGAATGCCCGTCCACATGGCAATGACATCGGCAATATCATCCACTTCTACCACTTCGTCCAGATTTTTTTCGTCGCGCCAGGCATCGTATTCTTTTTGAAAATCGAGTTCCAGTTGCAGCCGTTCGGTTTTCAGTTCGGCGGCTTTTTCCCAGTTTTGGGTGTGGGCCGCTTCGGCCTCTTCTTTTTGAATGAGCGTGAGTCGTTTCTTTTGGGCCTTTAGCTCCGGGGGCATGGAATAGATGGCGATGCGCAATTTTGAGGCGGCTTCGTCAATCAGGTCAATGGCTTTGTCGGGCAGGTGGCGGTCTGTCACGTAGCGGGCCGAAAGCCGGGCGGCGGCTTCCAGCGCGGCCTGCGAATAGGTGATCTGGTGGTGTTCTTCGTAGCGGTGTTTAACGCCTTGCAGCATTTGGATAGTTTCTTCAACGGATGGTTCTTCCACAAAGACGGGGGCAAAGCGGCGTTCCAGAGCCGGGTCTTTTTCAATGTACTTGCGATATTCGTCGACGGTGGTAGCCCCCACGCATTGCAGTTCGCCCCGGGCCAGGGCCGGTTTCATCATATTGCTGGCATCCATTGCCCCCTGGGCCGCACCCGCGCCCACCACGGTGTGAATTTCGTCGATGAACAGGATGATTTCGCCTTCGGCCCGTTTGATTTCGTCCAGTGCAGATTTAAGGCGCTCTTCAAATTCGCCTCTAAAGCGAGAACCGGCAATCATGGCCCCCAGGTCCAGGCTGATAACCTGTTTGCCCATTAAAATTTCGGGCACGTCATCGGTTTCGATTTTTTGGGCCAGCCCTTCGACGATGGCCGTTTTGCCCACGCCCGCTTCGCCGATGAGGACGGGGTTGTTTTTGGTGCGCCGGGACAGCACCTGAATGACGCGCAAAATTTCGGTGTCGCGGCCAATGACGGGGTCCAGTTTGCCTTCCTGGGCCATGTGGGTCAGGTTGCGGCTGTATTTTTCCAGGGTGCGATACTGTTTTTCGGCGTGGGGGGCGTTGACGCTTTGGCCGCCGCGCAGGGTGTTAATGGCTTCCAGGATGCGCTTGTGGGTAATATTCATATCGCTAAAAACCTTGGCGGTGGCCGTTCCGCGCTCGCCGGCAATTGACAGGAAGAGATGCTCGGTAGAGATGTATTCATCGCCCAGGTTTTTGGCTTCCACCTGGGCCTGGTCAAGGACTCGCTTCAGGCGGGGGGTAATGTAAACCTGGCCGACGGCCATATTCGGCATAACGCTGACTTTGGGTGAGCGCAAAAGGATGTCGTCTATCCGTTCCCTGACATCTTCCGGGTTTACGTTTAAAACGCCCAATAGTTCAGGCACAGAGCCGTTTGCCTGCTCAAGCAGGGCCAGCAACAGGTGTTCGGTATCGGCCTGGGCGTGGCTGTAGCGCTGTAAAATTTCGTAGGCGCGCATGGCGGCTTCCTGAGCGCGCTCGGTAAATCGGTCGAATCGCATCATAAAATTATGTACCTCGTATGAAATAGCCTTTGTTTTGAAACAATCGGCAAAAACAGAGGCGTTATTACGATAATTATACCCGGTTTGCCGAAAAGTTTCTACTACTTTCTGTTAGAAGTGCGTTAGACTTTGGGCCGGCGAGCATTAATGCCCGGAGAAACTATTCACCCCCCTCAGTCCCCCCTCTTGCGGGGGGAGGATTTTGCTTTTTCCCCTCAGGAGGGGGGAGGATTTTGCTTTTCCCCTTTTACGGGGGGAGGATTTTGCTTTTTCCCCTCAGGAGGGGGGAGGATTTTGCTTTTCCCCTTTTACGGGGGGAGGATTTTGCTTTTTCCCCTCAGGAGGG
>JAJRUC010000404.1 GCA_024278015.1 Chloroflexota bacterium | reverse complement strand
CCCTGACAGGGGGAGGGGATTTTCCACCCTCTTGAGGGGGGACTAAGGGGGGAGGAAAAACAAAAAACGCCCCCGTCCACAAAGGGACGAGAGCGTGTCTCGCGGTGCCACCCAATTTAAACCGGCGAAAAAATAAAAACCTGCGTGATGACACCCAGGTTAGCCAGTTTCACTCGTTCAGGTACGCTGCAATTGCTGCGCAATCACTTCGCAATCAGTGCATTAATACCCGGCTCCCGGATAACGGTGGAGTCGCCGTTGCCGCCTACTGGCTTTCGCGTTGGGGGCAAAACTCCCGGGACCATTCGCGTTTGGCACACGTACCGGCTTCACACCCGCCGCCGGCTCTCTGAACGCTGCTTCAAACGTTACTTTCCCCGTTCGCAGTCTTTCAATGTCGGTTGGCAAGACTCTAGCACAGTGGTGGCGTTTTGTCAAGCGCGAATGTTTATGAAACCGGAGGTGCAGGGGCGGTTCGCTGACCGCCCCCCCAACATCCCTGCCACAAATGTCCTGTCAGGCCGGGTGCGAGGCGGAGGTCTATGCCATATCCAGCATCATGCCCACTTCGCCATTGCTGAGCAGGGCGCAGCCGGAAACGCCGCGCACGTTTGCCAGATACCCCTGCAAAGAGCGAACCAGCACCTGTTGCTGCCCAATGACTTCATCCACAGCCAGCGCAACAAGCTGTTCGTTTCGCTCCACAACCAGCAGCAGCCGTTCCCCCAAATGGCCCTTTGCCGCGCCGCCGGCCAATTGTTGAATGGGAACCATCTCCTCTTCCAGTTTCAACAGGGTTTGCCCCCCGTCCACCGAGGCGTGGACGACGGCGGTTTTTTCCGGTTTGATGATACGGCGCACAGCTTCGACGGGCCCAATGTAGGGTACCTGCCCCACGCGAGCCACCATGCCGTCAACCACCACCCGCTCCAACGGCAGCGTAAGCGCAAATTGCGCCCCGTCTTCGGCCCGGTCCGTAACCGTCAACCGGCCCTGATGCGCTTGCAGCGCGGCGCGGATATCGTCTGCGGGGTTGCCGTTTTCAGCAGCCGAAACAACGCCATCAGTTTTGACGGCAAATTTTACGCCGCCGTTTTGTTCGTTCACGCTCATCAGCAGATGCCCGCCGGCCGGTTTTTCGATGCCGGTTATAGCCCATTGAAGCAGGCGCGTGGCCGGGGTGTAAAGCGCGTTGATGGCATCGCGAGTCAGTTTAACGTCCCCGCCGTTCATATCAAGCTGAACGGATTTCCCCTGTTGCCGCGCCAGCTTCTCCGCTTCCTGCGCCAGCGGCTCCATCAATATGGCGGCGGGATGGGTGTTCACATCCAGCGCCATTTCATGAAGTTGCCCCAGCGTTCCGCCGATTTCAATTTCCAGTTGTTCCAGGCTTTTCAAATCTTCATCAATGGGGCGCAACGTCGTTTGCAGGTCCTGCGCAAGTTGCGACTGGTCGTCGCCGTTTCGTTTGACCAGCCCGGCCGCAAATTGAGCCAGATCCATTCCCGCCAGTTTTTCCGTGAGCCGATGCAGGGCGGCGTGGGTGGTCAGCAACTTGCCGATGATTTCCATGAAACCGGCGACATCATCAATATTTGCCCCGAAGTCAATTTGCTCAAGCCCGGCGGCAGCGCGCGGCGCAGTATTCTGTTCAACAAGCAGGCTGCGGCCGGCCACGTTCAAATCCAGCTCATTCAAAAAGAGATGCTGCCCCTCCGGGTCTATTTTTGTGAGCGCCGCCAAAATATCGGCTTGCGGCTGGTTGGATGTCAGCAAAAACTTGAACAATGAGCGATTATCCTGATAAACGGTGACATTGGTTATCAAGTCGATGGTATCGGCTTGCGCCCAATTGTAAAATGCGTTAAATGTGGTTTCGTCCCGGTTCATATTGGTCAGGATGGTGTAAAAATGCCGACCGGCCTTTAAGGCCAAATCTATTTTCGCCAGAGATTCCGGGGTGACGGCTTCTTTAAATTCCGGGGGGATATTCAGCGCATCCAGCATTGAGCGGGTAATTTGAGCCGTTTGATTTTCTGTTTGCAGAAACAAAACCTCTTCAACCTGGGGAATCATTGCCTCCAGACCGGCGGTGTTCGGCGTTTCGCCTTCCCGGACAGCGTCAATGGCCCCCCCCAGTTGCGTCACGTAAGTTCGGGTGAGGGTGAGCAACGTTTCGCTGACAGCCATTTCTCCCTGGGCGATGCGGGCGTACAGGTCTTCCAAAGCCAGGCTTAAGTGGGTCGCTTGAATGAGCTTGTAAAAAACGCAACTGTGATAAATATCGCGCAACAAACGGACGGCTTCACCGGCCGGTATTTCGGTGTTGCCTGGGCCGAACGCAGCCGGCTCATCGACAATTTCACGCAACCGGGACAGGTTGGCAAAGACGTTTTCTGCGTGCCAGTGTCCGAACAACCAGCCGAAACCGGGGTCTGCATCCCCGCCGCCGGCTTCCGGCAACTGAGCCGCTTCCTGAACAACCGATAATTCTTCGTACAGAGCCAGTTCTATGTCTTGCAATATAACAAGGCGGGCCGGGCCGGGGCGCATTTCAAGGCCGGCCGTCAGGTTATCCAACACCGCCGCAATGCGTTCATACCCCAATTGACGGGCGGAATTTTGCAGCGCTTCAATGGCCTCCCGGCTACGCTGAACAGTTTCCTGTTCGTCGCCATTTTCGGGCAGCGCGTTCAGGGCGTTGTGCAGGCGATTCAACTCGCGGTGGGCCATCACCAGAAATTCCCGGGCGGCGGCTTCATCAATGACCGATGCCTGCCAGTCTACTGAAGATTTGGGCGTGTCCTTCACCTGAATCGACAGTTCTCCCGCGTATTCTGCCAGCAATGCCTCCAACTGTATTCTTGCCTGAGTGAGCTGCTCAATCCGTTCTTCGCCACTTGATTGGGTGGCGGCCTCAACCAACTCATCCAGTTCGGTTTGAAACCGGTGGTAGCCCATTTGTTCGGCGGCGTGATGCAGCGTATCGGCCACCCCCGTAATTTCCGCCACGGCTTCATCGTTGCCGGCAGACAAGTCATTCAGCGCATCCAGAAAACGGCTGAACTCTTCCTGGGCCAGTTCGATAAATATTTGCACGTAAATGGGGTCGGCGGCGGGGTCAACGCGCTCAAATTCCGGCAGCGGGTCAGTTTCAGCAGCCGGCGGCGGTTCGATGGGGGCAATTTCGGCCGGCGGGGGGGGCGGCGCCGTATACGCCGCTTTCATCGCCTGCAATTGCGCGGTCAGGCTTTCGGTTTCGGCAGCGGAGACATCGCGGCGGGAGGCCAGCACCTGTTTAAGCAGCGCCCTGAGTTTATCCAGCGCGGTCAACAGCAGGTCAATCATGGGGCTATCCAGGGTCACGCCGTCATCCCTGACCAGAGCAATCAAATCTTCGGCGTAATGGGCCAGCGTTTCGATGGTAGACAAGCCCATAACCCTGGCGTTGCCTTTAAAGGTGTGCATGCCCCGGAACAATTCGGCGATGCGTTCAACATTGGCCGGGTCTGATTCCAGGGCCAGCAAATCATCTTCGGCGGTGTCCAGCGCCTCTTTGCCGTCCTCGGCAAAAAGCGCCCAGATTTCTTCCATTTCATCCGACGGGTTATTTAAAGAATCGATGTTGTTCATTGCCGACTCCGGTTGTTGATTTTTACAAGTTTCAGGCAAGCCCCAATTGTTGACGAACCACCCGCACCAGTTCGCTGCCCCGTTTTTCCTCAAGGTCATAAGAAACGGCCCCGGACGGTTTGGTGACGATGGCGTCTGCGCCCAACGACAGGGCCTGCACGGCGTTTTTAGAGCCGCTGCCGGCCACGGACGAGAGAATAACGATTTTGGCTCTGCTTTTAAGGCGGGCGTGCCGTAAAAACTCAAGGCCGTTCATTTCCGGCATTTCAATATCCAGCAAAATTAAATCGGGCTGGATTTTGGGAAGTTTAAGCAACGCATCCTTGCCGTTTTCCGCATAGCCGGCCACAAAAAAATCCGGATGCCCCCGCAAGATATTTTGCACAATAATACGCATCATAGCTGCATCGTCAACCACCATAATTTTCTTTTTTATCATTTTATGACTCCTTTGGAATTACGCATCTGACGTATTTTACTGCCCT
>JAJRUC010000403.1 GCA_024278015.1 Chloroflexota bacterium | reverse complement strand
TCCGACCAAGCAGGTGAGTAAAAGTTTCCTGGCATTTTTGCCCCCTCCCCCTGACAGGGGGAGGGTTGGGGAGGGGGTGAATGGTACGGGTAAAACAATGTTCGTGGACCGTAATTTGCGTTGCCGAGCCGCTTTTCACCCTCCCCCCGGCCACCTCTCCCTCAAGGGCGGGGGATTTTTGCCTGCTTACCTGCTTATTTGATATTGTAAAAGGCGTTCAGGCCGGGATAACAGGCCGCATCGCCCAACTCTTCTTCGATACGCAAAAGCTGGTTGTATTTGGCAACCCGGTCAGAGCGGCAGGGCGCGCCGGTTTTGATTTGGCCCGTGTTCAAAGCCACGGCCAGGTCGGCGATGGTAGTGTCTTCGGTTTCGCCGGAACGATGCGACACAACCGCCGTCATGTTGGCCCGTTTAGCCATTTCAACGGCGGCGATGGTTTCGCTGAGGCTGCCGATCTGGTTCAGTTTTATCAGGATGCTGTTGGTGGCCTTCATCTCAATGGCCTTGCTCAAGCGTTCCACATTCGTCACCAGCAAATCGTCGCCCATCACCTGTATCTTGTCGCCGATGGCCTGATTCAGCATCACCCAACCGGCCCAGTCATCTTCAGCCAACCCGTCTTCAAGCGAAATGATGGGGTATTGCTTAACCCAGCCCTCCCACAACTTCACCATCTCTTCAGAGGTGAGGGTTTTCTTTTGAATCCGCAGGTTGTATTTGCCGTCTTCGTACAATTCAGAGGCGGCGGGGTCAAGGGCCAGCAGCACATCTTCGCCGGGGGTATAGCCTGCCGCCTGTATCGCCTCCAGAATGGCCTCCAGCGCTTCTTCGTCATTTTTCAGGGCGGGAGCAAAGCCGCCTTCGTCGCCCACGTTGGTGCTGTAGCCTTTGGCCTTGAGGACCTGCTTCAGGTTGTGATAAATTTCCGACCCCCAACGCAAGGCTTCGGCAAAAGAACCGGCGCCGACGGGCATAACCATAAACTCCTGAAAATCAGTAGACTGCCAGCCGGTGTGAGCGCCGCCGTTAAGGATGTTCATCATCGGCACGGGCAACGTGCGGGCGCTGACGCCTCCCAAATAGCGGTACAACGGCTGGTGGGTAAATTGGGCGGCAGCTTTGGCGACGGCCAAACTCACGCCCAACATGGCATTGGCCCCCAATTTAGCTTTATTGGGCGTGCCGTCAATTTCCAGCAGCAACTGGTCAATTTCTTCCTGGTCGGTGGCAAACAACCCTTCCAGTTCATCGGCGATGACCGTATTGACGTGTTCCACGGCGGTAGCCACCCCCTTGCCCAAATAGCGGGCATCATCCGCATCGCGCAATTCCAGCGCTTCGTGAACGCCGGTTGACGCGCCGGAGGGCACCGCCGCCCGCCCGATAGAGCCGTCTTCCAGCACCACTTCCACTTCAACGGTCGGGTTCCCCCGTGAGTCCAGAATCTCTCGTCCGATAATCCCTTCAATAATTGACATAAGTCTCTCCTTAACCTGGATTACACTAAATGCCGTCCCCACCATCGGACAGCCCGGGATTTTTAATCGTAACGATGCAAGGCTCCCGATTTTTGAGCTTGCATCATGACGTCGAATCTATAATACAGCCAATAAATTTCTTTGGCAAAGACAACCGGGCCTCATATCCCGTAAAAATCCGTCCGGAAAATTGTGTTTTTGACATAAAAACCTGTTGCATTATCTTGCATTTTGTATTATAATGTAAAATACTTGTTATGTTCATTTTTTCGGGTTGACTTTTACGTACTTGCCACCATCCGCCTCGTTGCGGATGCAATTTACTATAGCTAAAATTGACGGTTGTTTTGTTTTGCCCAGTTGCAAAGGAGCAAATTTATGGCCCGTAAAACATCGACAACACCCCAAAAGACCAGCAAACGCCACCGCAAGCCCCCACCACCCGGCCCATCCGGCAAAGATATTATTGATAATACCATGAACCTTTATATGGAAGACATCAGCCGGATTTCTTTGTTGAGCAGAGAACGAGAGGTGACGTTAGCCCAAAAAATTGAAAAAGGCCGGCGCACCGCTTGCGCCCCGCTTCGGGGAGGCCACCCTTCCCCCCCAAAGCCGGCAGCTTGCAAAACCCTTGTCAGAGAAGGACTGGAAGCCAGAAACGAACTTATCAGCGCCAATTACAGACTGGTCATCAGCATTTGCAAAAAATATGCCAGTCAGGGTGTATCATTTATGGATTTAATCCAGGAAGGCAACATCGGCCTGATAAAAGCCGTAGAAAAATTCGATTACCGGCGCGGCTACAAATTCAGCACCTACGCCACCTGGTGGATTCGGCAGGCCGTCACCCGCGCCCTGGCCGACCAGGGGCGCACTATTCGGGTGCCGGTGCATATGTGCGAGCGCATCAACAAGCTAACCCGCACCGCCCGCGAGCTGGTTAAGGAGTTAGGCCGGGACCCCACCACCGCAGAAATCGCCGCCCGTATGGAAACCTCAGTGGCAGGCATTGAGCAAATTCAGAAGATTGCCCAGCATCCGCTCTCGCTGGAAATGCCGGTGGGCGAAGAGCAGGAAAGCAACCTGGGCGATTTTATCGAAGACCAAACGCTCCTTTCCTTATCTGATATGGCGGCCAACGAGGTATTGAAAGACCAGATGGATTCGATTCTCGGCTCGCTCACCGCCAGAGAAGGCCGCATTTTGCGCCTGCGCTTCGGCCTGTACGACGGCAAATCGTACACTCTGGAGGAAGTGGGCCAAAAATTCGGCGTTACCAGAGAGCGGGTGCGGCAAATTGAAGCCGCCGCCCTGAAGAAACTTCGCCACCCCCGCCGCAGCAGAGCGCTTCGGGATTTTCTAATTTAGCCGGCTTCAACTAAAATATCCAAATATCAAAAATAACAGTCTATGGTCAAAATGGGATGGTGTCATTCGTATTTTGACGGGTGGGGGCGGCTTGCGGGCCGCCCCTGCGATGCCTGTTGCGTGAAACCAAAGTTTGACCCGACGATAAACGATTTGCGTTTATGCACACCCAGCCAGGAGATACTATGTTGACCCTATCAATGCAAGAATTTCTTGATGTCCTTGCCGGCAAATCCGCCACGCCGGGCGGGGGCAGCGTGGCCGCCCTGAACGGCGCTCTGGGGGCCGCGCTGGTGACGATGGTCTGCAACCTGACCATCGGCAAAAAAAAATACGCCGCCGCAGAAGCCGACATGCAGGCCATCAAAGCCGAAGCGGAACGCCTGCAAGCAGAGCTGGCCGCCATGATTGCCGCCGACAGCGCCGCCTTCGACAAAGTGATGGCCGCCTTCGGCCTGCCCCGCAATACCGATGCCGGGAAGCAGACTCGCAGCCGGGCCATTCAGGCCGCGTTGAAAGAAGCCACCATCGTGCCGCTGAACACCGCCCGCGCCTGCGCCAAAGTGCTGACCCTGTGCAAACCCGTGGCCGAAAAAGGCAATACCAACAGCCTGAGCGACGTGGGAGCCGGCGCCCAGGCCGCCGCCGCCGGGCTGAAAAGCGCGGCCCTGAATGTGCTCATTAATTTGGGGGGGCTGAAGGATGCCGATTTTGCAGCCCGCGCCGAGGCGGAATTGCGCGATATTCTGGCCGCGCACGAAAACCTGGCCGACGAAGTGTACCAACTCGTCAAAGCAACTATGTGACCCGGCTAAACCATGCAACCCAAAAACCGGTTTCCCCAATTTAATCAATCTGAAATTGCGTGGACCGTGGTCGTGGCCGCCCTCGTCATCGGGGGGCTGGTTTTATGGCAAAGCCGCGCCGAAAAATTACCCGCGCCGCCCGCCGCCCCGGCCCAGACCATCGTATGGCCCACCGCCCCCCCCACCTTCACCCCCACGCCCGCCCCCAACGCCACTTCAGCGCCCTCAACGCTCACGCCCGCACCAACATCAACCCCGCCCCCAACGGCCACCGCCAGCCCAACCCACACGCCCAGCCCCACCCCCACACCCATCGTCGTCGGCTGGCAG
>JAJRUC010000402.1 GCA_024278015.1 Chloroflexota bacterium | reverse complement strand
GCCGAACATTGACTTTTGCCGATGGGTCTCATTTTTGCGGAACATTAGCGTCACCTTTCGAGAAGAGGGGGTTTCACTGTTTTAAACACCGTTGCCCCTCATCAGATTCGCTTTATCCCCCCTTTTTTCAGGGGAGTCATTAATGTTATCATTTGGGCAATGTTGGAGGGAAGTTCCAAGCCGCCGGAGATGTTTACGCCTAGTTTGGCTCGGTTACTTTTTGTTGTGTTTTTTGCGTTTGGTTTGGCTGCTTGGGTAGAAGAAAATCTATATCGGGGTTACTTGCAACCATTGCTTGCAGAGAAAATGAGCATTTGGTTAGCGATTATCGTACAGGCTATCATTTTTTCGGTGGCACATCTTGGCTATTCAAGACACTTGCTTGATTTTGGCTCTTTGTTTGTGGCAGGTTTGGTTTTAGGTTGGTTGCGGGGGCGAGAATCAAATTTGGTTGCTCCTTTCATTGCTCACGGTTTGTTTTGGCTGATGGGAGCATTTATGGTGATTTCGCCATAAAAAAGTAAGCATCAAATTACACTGTTTCTCCAAACGAAGAGATGCCAAAACAAAGGCAACCACCGTTTACAACCTCGGGTCAGTCAATACCGACGGCAGGAATTCCATCCGGCGGACATCTGCCGGTGCGGCGCCGCGCTGCCGCCAAAACCATCGGTGATAGCGCACGGAGAAATCGTGCCACGGGTCGGGGGCGTCGTTTGCGAGCGAGAAGTACGCCGCCAGTTTTGCCTGCCAATCGGCGGGGTCGAAATCGGGCAGGTATTGCAGCCGCCAAGTGAAGGCGGGACCGGCGACCACCTCCCCCGTTTTCCAGCGCACCAGCAGCGCGGTGCGGACGAGTTCCGGCAACGGTGTTTGTTGAATGAGCGCAATGGTTTCAGCCTCGGTGCGGTCGGGGGCGGGCAAACGGGCGAGGATGTCGGCATCCGTCAGCCAGTCATCGACGGCAGTCAGCACATTTCGCACCGACAGCCACAGCGGGCGCACGGGCGTTTCCTGCGGGTAGGGGCAGTGTGACGGCGGAAGAGGGGTATCCGGCACGGCGGGCGGCAGTTCCGATGACGGAAAATCATCGACAAACGAGAAGAGCGGGTGGAGGAAAGCGGGGGCATCGGGCGCAATGCGGCGCCAGCCGGCGGGCGTTTGCCGTGCCAGTCCGAGCATACGGCAGCGCTGCAAAAACCGCGCCACATCGGCGAGGCGGAAGCGTGCGCGCCAGAAAGCGGGCAAGGCGGCGAAGAGCGTCGGCAGCGGCAGCGGGGTGTCGGTATCGAGCAGACCGGACAGCGGCGCCCAAAGCATCGACTGCCACAGCAATTGGGCGGCGTTTTTCGGCAGGGGGCGTTGCGGGGCAAGGCGGAATGTTTCGGGGGGCTGACGGTCATTCAACAGGATGGAAAAATAGACGGCATCGGGGGTTAGGCTGTGGTGGGCAGCCGGGGCATGGTCGGGATAGGAGAATTCCAGCGTCAGTTGTGTGGGTTGCAGCAGGTACACGGGAGTGTGGCGGAAGGCGCGCCCGATACGAGCGGCATCGAACCACCAGAAGACGGGGATACCGGCGGTGAGATAATCGCGGGTGCGGCGCAGGAAGGCTTTGCGGGTGAGAGGGGACAGTTGGATTTCGTGGGCGATGCGGGAGCCGTCGGGGAGGGTCACCATCACATCGGTGCGACGATGGGTGCGGACGGGGGTTTCGGTGTGGATGAATTTTGCGTCTGCCCAGAAGAAATCGCGGCGCAGCCAGGTGATGAGCGCATATTTGGCGGCGAGATGAGCGGGGGATTCGGCGTAGGTCCAGGGGTGGTCGGGTGCGCCGAGGCGGTGCAGGAAATGGGGGCGCACGACGTGTCCATCGCGGACGAAAGCCTTGCGCACGGCTAATTTTCGATGGCAAACAGGGCAGATGAGCGTGCGGTCAGCCAGCGCGGGTTTCGGGTCGGGATAGAAAGCATCGATAGAGACAAATTCCATTGTTTCGGCATCGAGGGCTTCAAAGGGCATAAAAATCCTCCGCGGTATGAAATGTAAGATGTAAAATTCAAAATGCGCTCACTCAGATGGATAGAGAATGGAACGCGGATCTAAAATACTTTCAGGAAAATCCGTGAAAATCTGCGTGCTCTGCGTATCCACAGAACGCGCAATTCAGCGCATCAGACCCGCCGTGACAGCGGGCAGGTCGGCAATTATGGCGAAATGATAGCGGGACAGATTGCCGGTCAGTCCCAGCCGATGCAATTCGGCGGCGATGGTTTTTTGCACGTTGCGCCGGCGGCGGGCGGCGCGGCAGACGAACAGCACCGAAAAAGCGGGCGGGGCATCGAAGCGCAGGCGGAACAACTCCGCGCCATAATTTTGCCGATACCCCTCGTAGGCGCGCAGCTTTCGCGCAATGGTTGTCAGCGGTTCGGAGCCGGTATCGGCTTCAATGAAGATAAAGCGTTGTTTGCCGTCGGCGCGGCGGAGCATTGCCAGACCGTCGGGGACAACCGGCAGTCGCTCGCCGGTATCGGGGGCGGGGGCGCGGTCGAAATTTCCGCTGCCCCGGAAGGTGTGTTCCCCCCGATAATCTGCCAATGTCACGGCGGCGGTCTCCGCAAGTGCCAGCGTCAACGCGGTGTATGTTTGCGCCAGCAGGCGAAAGTGAGTGGGCGGAGCGGAGGGAAGCGTCGCGCGGCGGAAAACAGCCAACGATTTCAGCGGTATCTCCGTGCGCGCCGTCAGCGTCCGGGCGCCGGCGATGGTCAAGGCATACAGCCGGTGGGCGCGCGGTGCCGGTTGCCACGCCAGCAACAGCCCGTGATTCGTCAACCGGCGCAGGCGAGTGACGCGATATGAGGCATATCCCCGCGCCCAGCGGGTGCCGTGCGGCGCGAAAAACAATCGTTCCAGTTCCCGGGAAGACAAAAACGGCGTGCGCCCGACGGCAGTCAATAGCGCGAGGTCTCGTTCGGTCAGATAGAGTTTAGACCCAATCATCGTGCACCTCCGGGGCAGGTGCGCCGAAATTTCCGGCGAGCAGGCGTTGCTGTCGGCGTGCCAGTGCCGCAATCACCTTCGGGCGGGGGTTGCCCCGTCGGCGCAGAATTTTGGTTAATGTTTTGGTGACGGCATCGGTTGCCGGCGGGGTCGGCAACCGGGGGGTGTGAGCCTGTTGTGCCGGGGTAATCCCGTGCCGCAGGAAAAAGTATCGGTCGGGCAGCGACTGCAACTTTTGACGGAATTGCGGCAGCGCATCGGCATAGTTGTACAAATCGTGGTCGCCGGTGATGCGCTGTTGACGGGTCAACAGGGGTGAAATATGGAAGAGATGGGGGGTCAGCAATTCAGCCTGTTGCGCCGAGAGCCGAAAAGCCGTGAGCGTGCGGCAATTGTTCAGCACCGTGCCGGTCAATTGCCGCGACAGCCCATACAGCCCCTGAGTGACCAGCAACAACGAAGTACCGAAACCGGCGCGTTCACTCAGCAGTCGTTCCAATGCCACCGTCGGATAACGTTGAAACTCATCTGCGACGATGAGGAGCGGCGGGTTTGCGCCTCCTTTTTCGCGGCGAGCGAGCAAGGCATCGGTCATTGCCAGCAGCAATGCCGCGACCAGATATGCGCCATCCTGCCCCAGCGCATCCACCGTCAGCGGTGCCAGCCACAGACCGCGCCGACGCAGAAAATCGTGCAGGCTGAGCGTGGAAGCAGGTTGTCCGAAAATGAGCGCCGGTTCGCCGGTTTCAAAAATGCCGAAGCGGTTGGTGGTTGATTCCGACCGTTCACGCCAGCGGGCATCGGACATCGCGGCGGCATCGGTCAGCCACTGCCGGAGAGGGGGCAAATGTGTCACGCGGCGGGCAATATGGGCGCGGAAAGCCTTGCTTCGCAGGAAGAAGTTGATGTCGGCGACCGTGTATCCCGTTGCGGACAATGCCCAAGCCGTGTGAAAGAGGACATCACGGAAGCGACTGGCGGCGGTGACGTCGCCTTGAAAATAGACATCGGTAGCCACATTCGTCAAACGTCGAGCGCAGTCAGCCGGATTTTCAGTGGGGAAGGGTTGCAGCAGATTGAGGCCCGGCACGAAATCCGGCGCGGGTATCAGCGGAAAGACGGCATCGGGCGGATATACTCAACAGCGTCACAGGCGAACATAATTGTGGCTCAATTGGAATCCAGGGGGGATTTGTAGAATGTCATTGCGAGGCGCGTTTTTTGCGCCGAAGCAATCTCCACTGACATTCACGGAGATTGCTTCGCTTCGCTCGCAATGACTGCCCCCCTGAACTCCCAAAGACCCATAATTGTTTGCCGATACGTGGTTGAATGTAGGGGCAACCCTCGTGGTTGCCCGGTCTTTCCGTCCAATTTTGGGCGACCACAAGGGTCGCCCCTACGCCTGTAAATGATAGG
>JAJRUC010000401.1 GCA_024278015.1 Chloroflexota bacterium | reverse complement strand
GATAGCGCATTATTTTACGCCTTATGCCGGACAAGTTCGCTGGGCCTCGCTGTTTGTGGCCCTGGTGGCCTTTTCCGGGGCCGGGGTGCCGCTGGTGGTTTCCAAAGGCGTGGCCCTGCTGGCAGAAAAACCCGGCCTGACGGCAATTTCGCTGCTGACGGCCCTGATGGGCCTGTTTGGGGTGGGCATTTGGGCCGCCAACTGGGCCAGACGCCGGCTGCTGGCCCGCATCATCGGCAAAGTCATATCAGCCCTTCGCCACGATGGCTTTGCCGCCTCTATTAATCACGACATGGCCTTTTTCGATGAGTTTGAATCGGGCCGCATCATCAGCCGCATCACCTCCGATACGCAGGAATTTGCCCAGGTTGTCCAGCTCATTACCGATATTGTCAGCCAGGTGTTGCTGGTTTTGATTTTGCTGACGGTGCTGCTCAATATTTCGGTGCAATTAACCCTGATTTTATTGGTATTGGTGCCGTTTGTGGTGATGCTCACCCTGGGCTTCAGAAAACTGGCCCGCTATGTAACCCGGCGCGGCTTTCGGGTGCTGGCAAAAGTGAACGCCGCCATTCAAGAGGCGGTCACGGGCATCAGCATCGCCAAAAACTTTCGGCAGGAAGGGGCCATTTATCAAGGGTTCGATGCGGTCAACGGGCAATCGTATCAGGTAAATTTGCGGCGCGGATTTGTCCTCTCCGGAATTTTTCCGGTGTTGAATATGATGAGTTCATTCGGCACGGCGGCGCTGTTGTATTGGGGCGGGCTTTCGGCGGCGGCGGGGCTGGTTACGGTGGGGGCGTGGTATCTGTTTATGGCCAGCGTAGACCGGTTCTGGTTTCCGATGATTAATCTTTCGGTATTCTGGAGCCAGTTGCAGGCCGGTCTTTCGGCGGCAGAGCGCATTTTTGCCCTGATAGACGCCCGGCCGATGGTGCAGCAAATTGATAATCAGCCGGTGCGCGGCCAACTCAAGGGGCAAATCACCTTTAATCAGGTCAATTTTCGATACAGCGAGCAAGAGCAGGTTTTGCAGGATTTTAATCTGACCATCGCCCCCGGCGAAAGCGTGGCCCTGGTGGGGCACACCGGCGCGGGCAAAAGCAGTTTAATCAAACTCATCACCCGGTTTTACGAATTTCAGGGGGGGCAAATTACCGTTGACGGGCGAGATATTCGCGCCCTGAACCTGACCAGCTACCGGCAGCGGCTGGGGCTGGTTTCGCAAACGCCGTTTTTGTTCTCCGGCACTGTGGCCGATAATATTCGCTACGCCCGGCCCGCTTTGACCGACGCCGACGTTGAAGCCGTCACCCGGCGCATTGGGGGCGGCGACTGGCTGGATACCCTGCCGGAAGGGCTGCAAAGCCATGTGGGAGAACGCGGGGCGCG
Source organism: Chloroflexota bacterium (assembly GCA_024278015.1). GTDB lineage: Bacteria > Chloroflexota > Anaerolineae > 4572-78 > 4572-78 > JAJRUC01. The sequence goes on along the minus strand of JAJRUC010000401.1, from coordinate 2,809 downwards.
GCTTTCGATGGGCCAGCGGCAACTGGTGGCCTTAACCCGGGTGCTGGCTCAACAGCCGGACATCTTCATTCTGGATGAGGCCACAGCCAGCATCGACCCCTTCACCGAAGCCCAAATTCAGGAGGCAATGGCGCTGATACTGGCCCGGAGTACCTCTATATTAATCGCGCACCGGTTATCGACGGTGCGGGCGGTGGACCGCATTCTGGTTTTGCAAAAGGGCCGCATCATTGAAGAGGGGAACCATGAGCAATTGATGGCCCGGGGCGGTCATTATGCGGAGCTATACAACACCTACTTTCGGCACCAATCACTGGAATACATTAATTCTACCCGGTGGCTGCTGGAAAATACGTCCTGAATCGTCTTTATCTTTTAATCAGTTATTCCACTGTCATTCAGAGTTTTTTCTTACTTATCCACAACTTACTCACTGTTTTCAAGGATTCAACGAGTCCTTTCTTAAAATCGTTATTGACTCTGCTTTTTTTAAGGTTTTTGCTATTGCAGAGGCCCTTCAGGTTTGGTAAAATCGCTCAAAGCGTACAATTTTATAGGGAATTACCTGAGGTCATCATCGTAGCCGGCAGTTCAGGTATCGGGCAGTTTGTTTGGAGGAAAGAAACTCGCCTTTTCTTCCAACTATCGCAAGCTCCTTGAGCTAATTTACAGCCACACACACTTACCCTATTATTGCGGTTCGCCATTAACAGCTTAAATTTTTTACGCCGAAAACAGCACGCGCTAGCCGCTTTCGCTGGTGGTATTTCTATGGTTAGGGAAGGAACGTCACTTTCAATGAACACCTACTCGCCGCATCAGGTTTGGCAGGATACACTGGAGCAATTACAGTTACAGATGACCAATGCCACCTTTAATACATGGCTCAAACATACGCATTTTGTAAAATACACCGATAATACGTATACTATTGGGGTAAAAAACACTTATGCGAAGGATTGGCTTGAAAATCGACTGCTGAATACCATCAAGCGCACCTTAACCCGGACAACGGGCGAGCCGTCGGTTATTGAATTTATTGTGGCCTCTGATTCCAACAGGGTCAACGGGAATAAATCTGCTATGGTCTCCAAACCCGATTCACAAAATCAATCTGCCGCGCCAAACGCATCGCAGGGCAGGCAACCGGCCAACGGCAACAATGTTTTACGGTTTGGGGCGAGTTTGAAACTTAGCGTCAACTACACCTTCGAGCGGTTTGTGGTTGGCTCCTCTAACCGTCTGGCCCACGCCGCCTCACTGGCCGTAGCTGAAAGGCCGGGGAAAGCGTACAACCCGCTTTTTTTGTACGGCGGGGTTGGGTTGGGAAAAACTCACCTTTTGCAGGCCATTGCCCACAAAGCCCAAATTGCCGACAAACGGGTTATTTACGTTTCGTCAGAGACGTTCACCAACGATTTTATCAATGCCATTCGGCGCCAAAATACCGAAGTGTTTCGGGAATACTATCGAAACACCAACTTTTTGCTGATTGACGACATTCAATTTATTGCCGGCAAAGAAAGCACACAGGAAGAATTTTTTCATACCTTCAACGATATTCATTCGGCGGGCGGGCAGATAGTCCTCACCAGCGACCGGCTGCCAAGAGCCATCCCCACCCTGGAAGCCCGGCTCAGTTCTCGCTTTGAATGGGGGTTGCTGGCCGATATTCAGCCGCCGGACCTGGAAACCCGGCTGGCAATTTTACGCTTTAAAGCCGATGAAATAGGGGCCACGGTCTCCGGTGAAGTGATGGATTTCATTGCCCGCCGGGCGCAAAGCAATATTCGGGAACTGGAAGGGGCGTTGAACAAAGTAGTGGCTCATGCCGCCTTAACCAGAGACCCTATTACTCTTGAGCAGGCCCAAAAAGCATTGCAAAATCTGGTCAATCGCCGCGCCGCCATTACCATCAATATGGTTATCGATGCGGTAGCTCACCATTATGACCTGACCGTCGCAGATCTGAAAAGTGCCGGCCGAAGCAAACGCATCGCCGCGCCGCGCCAAATGGCAATGTATCTTTCCAGAGAAGAGACCAAGGCCTCATTGCCGCAAATTGGTGAAGCACTGGGTGGCCGGGACCATACTACCATTATGTACGGCTATGATAAAATCAATAAACTGGTTGAGCAAAATGAGCGTATCCGGAAAGATGCCATGCATATCAGAGAAGCGCTGTATCAGCAAGTATCGTAACGCTAAAAAGATCCGCCCGTTTACAAAAAGGACTACCTTCCGCATAGTCCTTTTTTTAGTTAATTTGCCTTTTTACAGGGACGATAGACCCATGTTATGTGGATAAACATGCTTATTATTGTGGATAAACCATCTTAATTGTGGATAACTTTTTAAGGGTTGCGCCGGTTAAATCCGGTAAATTATGTCATATCCCCCCCCAAACACTATATATCGCAACAATCTGCCGCAGTTGCACCTGTATATTGTGTAGCCGAAAAGTCCTGCAAAAAACAGCCTCCCATTTGTGCGTTTGCAAAAAATTTTTCTCCCTGATAATCCCCCGGTTTCCACAACCTTTATCCACATATTTCATAATAACTATTGGATTTTACCCGCTAAATAGCCCCCTGAAATACCGGAAATCCGGTCTATCCAGGGCAAACCGGCGGAAGGAGCCGCCTGTCCACAAATCCACAGGCCCTGTTACTACTACGACTAAAAAAGATTTAAATAAAAAGAAACATGTTAATAAAGAATAAAATAGACTCATGTTAATAACCTGAGTATAATAGGTCTGTTTTTGCCCCCGTAGCTCAGGGGATAGAGCAGAGGTTTCCTAAACCTT
>JAJRUC010000400.1 GCA_024278015.1 Chloroflexota bacterium | reverse complement strand
GGGGCTACACCGTCCTGTCGGCAATATACATTTTTGTGCTGGCTATTCAGGTTTTGACCATCATCTACAGTATCAGCCGTGGCCCGCAAATCGGGTTGCTGGGCAGTATTGCCCTGATGGGCTTGCTGTTGCTGCTGGAATTACGCCGGCAGGCCACGCCCCGCACCCGTTTAACGTTCAGGGAAGTGGGACAAAGTCTGGGGGTGGTGCTGGCCGGCACCCTGGCCGCCGGGTTGACGGGCGGTCTGGGCTATGGCATAGGCATTGGCATTGAAAAAGCGCTGCTGGCCGGCAACCTGCTGGTTTCCGGCGCGCCGCTGGTGGGAGCCATCATCGGCGGGATAATCGGCTTTGCCGGAACCTACACCTATTTTGCCGCCGCCGGCAAAGGCTGGCGCTGGCTGTGGGTCAGTTGGCCCGTGCTGGGAGTCATCGCCGCAGCCGGCATCCTCGGTTTTTTGGTAATGCTGAACACCCCCGACAGCCGGTTCGCCGCCCTGGCCAAAGACAACGCCTACTTAAACCGTATGGCCGGGGCCATCAACACCGATTCCGGCACGGGCAAAGTCCGGGTGCTGATTTGGGAAGGCGCCCTGAAGCTGGTTGCTCCCCATAAAGCGCTGGGCGTTGAAGGCGAATACACCGACGGCGTGAACCCCATCCGGCCTCTGGTGGGCTACGGCCCGGAATCAATGTTCAACGCCTTTGCCTTTGTCTACCCGCCCGATTTGGCCCACGTGGAAAACCGGGGCAGTTCCGCCGACCGCTCGCACAATGAAACCATCGACAGTTTGGTAATAACCGGCTTGCTGGGCTGGCTGGCCTTTTACTTTTTGATGAGCAGCCTGTTCTTTTTCGCCCTTAAATGGTTGGGCTGGGTTCCCAACAAAGCCGCCCGGCGGCGGCTAATCGGCACGATGATTGTCTTTAGCGTGGCCGGGGTATTGCTGCCCTACTTTTTGCAAGGCAGTTTCACTATGTCGGCGCTGGGGCTGCCCTTTGGCCTGTACGCCTCATTGTTTGTGTATCTGGTTTGGCAAGCCTTCATCACCCAGCCGGAAGAACAACCCGCCACCAACGTGATGCCCCTGGCCCTCATCGGCCTGCTGGGCGCCTTTGCCGGACACTTTCTGGAAGTTCACTTTGTCTTTTCAATTGCGGCCACGTACACCTATTTCTGGACGTATCTGGGGCTGATGGTGGTCCTCTCAAAAATTCACTTCGCCGAAACAGCCGCGCCGGCCACCGCCCCCGCATCTCACCCCGACCCCGCCCCGCTGCCCAAATCCAGAAGGCGGCGCAAGGGGGGGCGACGGCCCGCACCCGTCAAAAAATCGCTCCCCGGCGCATACGCCCCCGGCCCGGAAGGCTGGGAAACGTGGCTCGGTTCATTGGGCCTGGCAATGGCTATCATCCTGATTATCCTCACCTTCGATTTTGTGCCGGTGCAATTTAATATGTCCACCGGACGATACAGCCTGCTGTGGATGATTAGCATCACCTATCTGGTGGGCCTTGCCATTGCTATGGCCGATACCGCCGTGAAAAAAGACCGCCGGCAAACGCCCGTCAATTGGGGGCGCGGCATTTTGCTGTATGCGGTCACATCGCTGGGCTACGCCGGGTTTTACATCTTGCTGCACTCTCAGCAACGGAACGCCCTGCTCAACGGCCGGCCGACCAACGTTTTGCAAGCGGCCAACGGTCTGGTGAGCATTTTGTACGGCTTCTACATTGCCATGTTCATCCTGTTCATAATAATTGCGTTTATGCTCAATCAAAAACGGCTGAAGGGGCTGCCCCTGATGCGCACCGCCAACTGGTGGCTATATCCGCCGTTAATTTTGGCGGTAATATTGTTCATCTTCTTCAAAAATATCAACGTGGTTAAAGCCGACCTGTATTTGAAGGAAGGGGAACGGTACCGCAGCGCCAGACAGTGGGATAACGCCATTGCGCTGCATCAGGAAGCAATCAACATTGATTCCGATGAAGATTTCTATTACCTGATGCTGGCCCTCGATTACCAACTTCAGGCCCAGGATGGCCGCCTGGACCCCGCCCAACGCCGGCAAGCCTGGCAAAACGGAGAGAAGATAGCCTTGGCCGCCCGGAATATCAACAAATATAATCCCGATAACACCGGCAATATGGGCCGCTACTACTTTACGCTGGGCCAACTGCTGGACGCATCCTACTATCAAAAGGCGTTAAATTTGTTTGAGGCTGCGGTGCAGTTGGCCCCGCAAAACGTGCAATACTACAATCTGCTGGCCCAGGTACACTATATTCTGGGTGATTTTGATTCGGCCCTGGAGTGGCTTGACCAGTCAATTGCCCTTGACGCGGAATTTTCTCCCACCTGGCTGCAAATTGGCGATACCTACGCCGCCAAAGCCGATATTCCGGCGGCCCTGGAAGCTCACACCCAGGCCATTTTGATGAATCCCACCGCCTTCGCCGATGCCAACTTCGACAGTCGCCTGAATTTTTACATCTCCGCCAATCAAACTGAAGCCGTAGTCACCGCCTTTCAGCAATACATGCAAGAACACCCCGGTACCAGCAATGCCGCCCTTCAAAGACAGCGCTTTATTTTGTGGGTCATTGGGCACACCTACGCCCGCGCCGGCAATCTGGAGAAGGCCCGGCAATTCCTGCAACAGGCCATCGATGCCGGGTACAATAATTACCGGGCCATTCTGGAGCTGGCCGATGTTTACCT
>JAJRUC010000399.1 GCA_024278015.1 Chloroflexota bacterium | reverse complement strand
CGGCAAAAATACCATTGACGATAAGATGGCGTCCTTCAGCCAATGCTTCATAAGCCGCCGCCGCCACCCCTTCATTAAAGACCAGACCGGCCAATTCCGGATACGTTACCGGGTCCAGGCCAATCACCTGCATATCTGCATCCCCGGCGCGGGAACTGGAATGCCGCAGTGTTGTCACGCCGGCCACGCCATCAATTTCCCGGATACGCCGGGCCACCTCCGGGCTGGCGCCGACATTGCCTCCGCCCAACAATAGCGATTGGGGCATAATCAGATAATCCGTGCCCAGACTTTTGTCCACCCAATCCATGATGCCGGTATTCATGGAGGCGATCAATCCGGCCAGAGCCACCAATATCGCCAGGCCAATCGTCATGGCGGAGACGGTAACGGCCGCACGGCCCGGTTGGCGCGTCATATTCCCCTGGGCAATGCGGCCTTCACGGGCAAAAATCCAGGTCATCATCCCGCCAAAGAAGCGGGCGATGGGGTAAACCAGCGCCGGCGTCACCAGCGTCAAGCCAATCATAAAGAGGATGATGCCCAAAGAAGCCAAACCGACCTTACCCGTAACCAGCGTGAAAAAGGCAGCGATAATAAAAACAGCCCCGATGATCGCTTTTTTACCGGCCGCCCGCCGTTCAACTGCTGGCGATGACGGCCGTAACGCTGCCAAAGGTGACATACGGCTGGCCGCGCGGGCCGGAAACCAGCCCGCCAGGATGGTAATACCCACCCCCAGACCAATGGTTAAGGCCCATATGCCCGGCGCAAACGAAGGTTTGCCCAGCGTCAGGTTCATCAAACCTTGCACCATCGGGGCAATAGCGGCCAGCATCCCCAGAGCTATCAGATACCCGGCGGCCAGACCCACGGCCGTACCCACCACCCCTTGCAGCAAACTTTCCATCATAATCGTGCCCATAATCGTGCGCCGGGAAGCGCCAATCGCCCGCAGCATGCCAATGTCCCGGCGGCGCTCCAGCACCACCGTGCGGAAGGTGTTGAAGATGATGAAGCCGCCCATCGCCAGAGCCAATACGCCAAACATGGTGTAAACAAACTCGCCCATTTTCAAAGCAGCCATGAATTCCGAGCCGGTTTCCGGCGCACCGGCTTTGAACCCGGCGTCCACATTGGCCATAACAGCCTGCCGCACCGTCTCGCCATCACTGCCAGGGACGAAAAGCGCGTCTATCCGGTTGATTTGTCCCGGCAGGTTGAACATGGTTTGAGCTGTAGGCAGAGGCACGTAGATGGTCTCCGCCCCGGCAGATGGCGGCGCGGCCACAAGGCCCACAACTGCCAAGTCGGTTGTCCCCATGGTCGAAGGCAGTGTCAGGGTATCGCCGACGGCCAGGGACATGGTTTCAGCCAGATTTTCGGAGATGAGAACGACATTACCATCGTTGGCTGCCAGGCTACGGCCGTCGGTGATGGTTAACGGCCGTACCGCTGCCGCAGCCTCACCCACCCCTTGCACCAGGAAAGATGTGAGCGGCAGCCCGGGATCCGTTTCCGGCGCATATCCTAGCGGCAGGCTGATGGGGCGGCTGAGGGAAGTCATCACGTGAGCCACGCCGGGCGTTTCCCGTAACTGCGTCCGCCCTATCGGCCGAGAACACGCCGTTTGTCTCGCTGGTCAGAGTCAAATCTACCTTACCCGCCGCGCCCATCAAATTTTGCCGGAACGAATCCCGGATGGCCGGCAGCATCCCGTTCAGGCCAAAGATGAGCATGACGCCAAAAACAATGGACAAGGTGGTCAAAAAGGTGCGCAATTTGCGCCCTTTCAAGTAGCGGACAGCTAAAACGAGTTGAAATCTCATGCCAGCACCTTCACCTGTTCCCGCACCAGCGCGGCTTTATCTTGTTCTTTGCCGGAGAGACGGGTTTCGTCCACGATACGGCCGTCTTTCAGAAAAACAATACGGTCTGCGTGGGCGGCCAGACGGGGGTCGTGGGTGACCAGCAAAATAGTGCGGATCCACTCATCGGCTACCTGGCGCAGCAGCCCCACAATCTCGTCGGCGGCGCGGGAATCCAGATTGCCGGTCGGCTCGTCGGCCAGGATGAGCATCGGTTCGGCGGCCAGGGCACGGGCAATGGCGACCCGTTGCTGCTGCCCGCCGGACAATTCATCAGGCCGGTGATACAGCCGGTCTGACAAACCGACCCGTTCCAGCCAGGCGGCGGCCCGTTTGTGTGCTTCTGCCGGCTTCAGCCCATCCAACGTCAGGGGCAAAGCCGCATTTTCCAGGGCGTCCAGAACGGGAATCAGGTTGTAAAACTGGAACACAAAGCCAATCTTTTCCCGGCGCAGTCTGGTCAGATCATCATCGTTTAGCTGCCCCAGTTGCCGTCCGGCCAGGATGACGCGGCCGGAAGTGGGCTGATCCAGGCCGCCAATCAAGTGCAGCAAGGTAGATTTGCCGCAGCCGCTTGGCCCCATCACCGCCACAAATTCACCTTCCGTCACGGTAAGGTTAACGTGATCCAGAGCGGTTACGGCCGTATCCCCTTTGCCATAAATTTTGGTCAGTTGTTCCGTTTGCAAAATAGACATGACAACTCCTCTTGTAGGGCGATTTTGTAAATCGCCCCCCCGATTTACAAAATCGGGCTACAGTCGCTGGGTTCCTCAAGCAATTTTGGCCTTGCGCCAGGGCCATTCAGCCACCGTCAGGTTGCGCATCTGAAAGAAATAGACGGCCAGGCCATAAGCAATTAACGCAACGGCCAGGAGAATCAACATATGGCTGGTTTGCTGTCCCTTCACCAAAGCGTCCGCAGTGGCATCATAATAGTAGAACAGGAAAAGTATTTGCGCTTTTTCCAGAGAAGAAATCATCCCGGCCAGATTGCTGCCAAAGTAACCGGTGACGACGATAACGGCCGCAACCATAGCGGCAATGCGCCGGGTGGGGCAAAATGCACCCAGAAAAAGGCTGATCATGCCTACAGCCATCACTATTGGCCAGGCAGCCAGTAAGCTGAAGAAGATGTCCAGAGGGGTTACGGCCGTTTCCACCTGACTTTCAATCGCCAGAAAGGTAAACGCCGAAGCTGCCGAGACAATCACCAAAATCAGGAATAAGGCGATCCCTATGGCAATCGCTTTCACCGTCGCAATTTGCCAGCGGGGGATGGGTAAGGCAACGATGAGTTCCAAACGGCCGTTTTCCTCTTCGCCGGCCAGCGTATTAACGCCCGTTATCACGGCATAAATACTCAGAAGAACAGGCACAATATTGGTCACAGTGGAGGCTATAAACCCTTCAAACGAGGCCATTGTCATACCCATTGCCTGGTAAATAGGCAGTTCCATCAATGATCGAAAACTCTTCATTTCTTCGGCAACCGCCGGGTATATGCCCAAATAGACAACGGGGAAAAAGGAAAGCCCCAGGCCCCAGCCAATAATTGCGCCACGCCGTGAGCGCATCTCTTGTTGTAATAACCTAAGCATGATTGCCTCCATTGCCCTTGCCGTAATAGGCCAGGAATACTTCTTCCAAAGAAACGGATTCGGTTTCGATGTTGGTGATGTGGTAGGAGACGGCCGTTTCCAGCACCGCGTTCAAATTATCTCTCACTTCCAGCAAGACAGTTTGCCCGTCACGCTCAATCTCCGTTACACCCTCCTGTCCAAAAGCAGCGGCAGGAGGCATCGAAGAAAAGCTCAAGCGCAGTCGTTTGAGCTGCTGCTTCATCAAATCTTCAATCCGTTCGGTAGCCACCAAACTCCCCTCCCGGATAATGCCCACCCGATCACAAACTGCCTGTACTTCGGGCAAATTGTGCGAAGAAAAGAACACTGTGGTTCCATCATTACGGGCTTCGCGTATCATGTCCATGACCGTTTGCTGCACCAGTGGATCGAGGCCGCTGGTTGGTTCGTCTAAAATCAGCAGCGCCGGTTTGTTCATGAAAGCCAGCACAATGCCTACTTTTTGTTTATTGCCGCGGGAGTACTCCCGAATTTTGCGGCTGGTATCCAGGTCGAGCCGGTCAGCCAGGGACTGCCAATACGTGGCCTCAGTCCCATCCCCCTGCAATGAATGGTACATCTGGAAAAATTGGCTGGCTTTCATATTGTCATAAAAGCTCAACTCGCCGGGCAGGTAACCCACTTTAGCCCGTGCCTGGACGCCTTCTTTCTGGCAGTCCAGCCCCAGCATACTGGCGCTGCCGGCCGTGGGGCGAATAATGTCCAGCAAGACACGCTCTGTGGTTGTCTTGCCGGCGCCATTTGGCCCCAAAAAGCCAAAAATCTCTCCTTTTCCCACGCGCAAATCTACGTCTATGATGCCTCGGTGACGGCCGTAATAAACCGTCAATCCCTGCGTTTCAATCGCGTACTCAGTCATAAATAGCCTCTCTTTCCTTTTTCGGCCGGCCCCGCGGGCGGGACACCGGCGGGGTGATAGCGTAGATGCGTTTGGCCGGACCGCCATCTTATCGCAGAACTTCTTGCGCCACCAGCCCGCTCTTTTCCAGACGGCTCAAGGTGGTATAGTCAAGATGGTTGACAGCGGGCAAGGTGTGTGCCATAATGCCCCT
>JAJRUC010000398.1 GCA_024278015.1 Chloroflexota bacterium | reverse complement strand
GGTAATTGAGGCCGTGAAGCAAAGCAGGCTGGTGGGGCGCGGCGGCGCGGCCTTCCCCACCGGCATGAAATGGGCCTTTACCGCCGATAATCCGCCCGGCCCGCGTTACGTTATTTGCAACGCCGATGAAAGCGAAGTGGGCGCGTTTAAAGACCGGGTTTTGATGGACGGCGACCCCTTTCGGGTGGTGGAAGGGCTGATGATTGGCTGTTACGCGGTGGGCGCGGCCCAGGGATTTATTTACGTGCGCGGCGAACATCGTTCCGGCTACGAGCGCTTTGTCAACGCCGTGAACCGGCTGGAAGAAGCGGGCTGGCTGGGCGAAGATATTCAGGGCAGCGGCTTTTCATGTCGCATTGCCGTGCGCCGGGGCGCGGGGGCCTACGTGTGCGGCGAAGAAACCGCCCTGATGGAATCCATCGAGGGCAAACGCGGCTTTCCGCGCCTGCGCCCGCCTTTTCCCACCACCGCCGGGCTGTGGGGTTGCCCCACGGCCATCAACAACGTCGAGACCTTTGCCAAAGTGCCGCCCATCATCATTCATGGCGGAAGCTGGTACAACGCTCTGGGCACGCCCCAATCGGCGGGCACAAAACTCTTTGCCGTCAGCGGCTCGGTGCAACGGCCCGGCGTGTACGAAGTCCCTTTCGGCGTGCCGCTGCGCCACCTGATTTTTGACCTGGCCGGCGGGCCGGCCGAAGGCCGCGCGTTGCAAGGGGTGCTGACCGGCGGCGCGGCGGGCACATTTTTACTGCCGGAACACATCGATACGCCCATCACCTTTGAAGATTTCAGGCGGGTGGGGGGCACTATCGGCGCGGGCACAATGATAGTCTTTGACGATGCCGTCGATTTGCGCCGGATTTTAGCCACCATCGGCGCGTTTTTTGCTCACGAAAGTTGCGGCAAGTGCTATCCCTGCCAGATGGGTACGCAGCGCCAGGCCGAAATTCTGCATCGACTGGCGCAGGGGCAGGGCCGCCCGGAAGACGATTCGACCTTGCTGGAACTGGCCCGGGTGATGACCGACACCAGCATTTGCGGCCTGGGGCAGGCGGCGGGCTGGGCCGTGACCGATGCGGCCAATCGCTGGCCGGAGCTGTTGCGGGTAAATTTGCAGGGGCGCGATGCGTCGCCCCCCTGCGCCGAAAGAGACGATAGTAGGGGCGCGATGCGTCGCGCCCATGCGCCGCAAGAGACGACAAAGGACAGGACAGGCATGACCACAGACGCGAACCAATTGATAGCCATCACCATTAACGGGCAAGCGGTCACAGCGGACGCGGGGAGTACAATTTTAGAGGCGGCCCGCGTTGTCGGGGTAGAAATTCCTACCATTTGCCGGCATTCGTCGCTTACGCCGCCCGCCGTGTGCCGCCTGTGTACCGTCGAAGTTGAGGGCCAACGCAATTTGCAACCGGCCTGCGTCGCGCCCGTCGCCGAAGGCATGACCATCGATACGGAAAGCGAGCGGGTGCAAACGGCCCGCAAGGTCATTCTGGAATTGCTGGCCTCTACCGTAGACCTGCGCGACGCGCCGGAAATTCAGGCCCAAATTAAAGCATACCGGGCCGATACGACGCGCTTTTCCGGCGGTGTAAAACGGGCCTTCCCCGTTTTGCACGACAACCCCTTTTATATTCGGGACTACTCGCAGTGCGTCATGTGCTGGCGCTGCATTCAGGTGTGCGCCGCAGACGTGCAAAACACCTTCGCCCTGACGTGGGGCGGGCGGGGCCTCGAAAGCCACGTGACTACTTTCTTCAATGACGGTATGCCCGACACCACCTGCGTTTTTTGCGGCAACTGCGTGGATGCCTGCCCCACCGGCGCCCTGAAAGGGCTGGTTGAATGGCAGTTGGAGCGCGAGGCTCAATCCGGGTAACAGCTAACCCTTCCAACGATAAATATGCCTGACAGACCGTATGGTTTCAGGCGGCTATGCCGGTGAATGACATTTGTCATCTTAAGGAAGTGATACCTGACACTGTGGGTACGGGCCGATATGTGGTACGCTAAGGCGGGGTCTTTCAAAATCATCGTTCAGTGTTTTGCCAAACCGTATATGCTGCCGTCCATCGGCTGGATATTCACGCTGACCATTGCAGGTTGTACCTTGGCGGACTCTGACCGTCACTTTCTTTGAAGATGTCAACCAAAAACCCGAATCGCTACTTCAGGAGGGATTGTATGGAACTAAAAACCAAAAAACCGCTTAAAAAGCAGGTTTACTTAGGTAAACCGCACGAGCCGCCTCCGGCAGAATTGATGGCGATTCTGGATAAATTTCGTGGCCGGAAAGATGCGTTGATAACCGTGCTGGAAGAAATTCAGCACCATTACGGCTATCTGCCCCGGCAACAGCTTGAGGCCACCGCGCGCGAACTGGGTTTTCCCATGAGCCAGGTATTCGGCGTAGCCACATTTTACAACCTCTTCCAGTTTTCGGCCCCCGGACGGTATCAGGTGCGGGTGTGTAAAGGCACCGCCTGCTACGTCGGCCATTCCGGTGAAATTCTGGAGCATCTGAAAGAAAAGCTGGGCATTGATGAAGACGAAACCACGCCGGACAAAATGTTCACCCTGCAAACCGTGGCCTGCGTGGGGGCGTGCAGTCTGGCCCCGGTGATGGTGGTCAATGACCGCACCTCGGCCCGGATGACCCCGGAAAAAGCATGGGACGCGCTGGAACACCTGCGCGCCGAAGCCAACGGTAACGGGGAGGTGAGCCGATGAGCGCCATTATTCGCCTTGGCATGTCTACCAGCGATATTGCCGCCGGCGCCGAAGCCACCTTTCTGGCCCTGCAATCTGCCGTCCGGCACCGGCAACTGCCGGTAGAAATCAAACGCACCGGCTCGCTGGGGGCCAGCCACCGGGAGCCGGTGGTGGATGTGGAAATTGACGGCCAATCGACGTTGTACGGGCCGGTTACGCCGGAACGGGTGCGGCCCTTGCTGGACCAGCACTTCGGTTCCGGCGGGCGGGGCGTTTCGTCTGATTGGCTCATCAGCCGCCGCAATGACCGCAGCGATTATCCCTTTTTAGGCAAACAAGTCAAGGTAACAACCAGATTATGCGGTCTGATAGACCCCTATTCGCTGGAAGATTATCTGGCGCACGACGGCTACGAAGCGTTGAAAAAAGCGTTGAAAATGTCGCCGGAAGAAGTGGTGCAGGCTGTCCTGGATTCAAAATTGCGGGGGCGCGGCGGGGCCGGCTTCCCCACCGGCATCAAATGGAATCTCATTCGCAAAAGCCCCAACTTCCCCAAATACCTTATCTGCAACGCAGACGAAGGCGACCCCGGCGCGTTTATGGACCGGGCCACCATTGAAGGCGACCCGCACAAATTGCTGGAAGGTATGATTATTGCCGCCTATGCCATTGGAGCCAGCCGGGGCTATATTTACGCCCGCGCCGAGTATCCGTTGGCCGTTTCTATTTTGCGACATGCCATCAACCAGGCCAGAGAATACGGCGCGCTGGGCAAAAACATCCTCGGCAGCGGTCTGGATTTTGACCTGACCATCAAGGAAGGGGCCGGCGCGTTTGTGTGCGGAGAGGAAACCGCCCTGATGCACTCCATCGAAGGCAAACGCGGTATGCCCACCATGCGGCCTCCCTATCCGGCCCAAAGCGGGCTGTGGGGCTACCCCAGCAACATCAACAATGTCGAAACCCTGGCCAGTATTTCCAGTATCGTTCTGAACGGCCCGGACTGGTTCGCCGGCCTGGGCACAGACAAAAGCGGCGGCACCAAAGCCTTCGCCTTAACCGGCGCCATTCAGCGTTCCGGCCTGGTAGAAGTGCCCATCGGCACCCCCCTGCGCGAACTGATTTACGACATTGGGGGCGGGTGCGCCGATGGGCACGATTTGAAAGCCGTGCAAATGGGCGGCCCTTCGGGGGGCTGTATCCCGGCCAATCTGATGGATACCATCATTGATTACGATGAACTCAGGGCCACCGGCGCCATTATGGGGTCGGGCGGCATGGTTGTGCTGGACGACACCGTTTCGATGGTGAATATGGCCCACTATTTCCTGTCTTTCACGCAAGACGAAAGCTGCGGCAAGTGTGTGCCGTGCCGGGTGGGCACGCGCAAAATGCTCAATATCTTGCAGCGATTACTGGCAGGGCGCGGGCGGATGACTGATATTGACAACCTGCGGCGGCTGTGCATAACCGTCGGGCAGGGGTCGTTGTGCGGTCTGGGGCAAACGGCCCCCAACCCGGTCCTGACCACCCTGCGCTACTTTGAAGATGAATATATGGCCGCCCTGGAAGGCGGCGCCAACGGCAATGTCCAGGCTCAACTTGCTGCGGAGGTGACGGCATGATAAAGCTGACCATAGATGGAAAAACCGTCCACGCCAACCCCGGCGACCACGTGCTGGATGTGGCCCTGGAAAACGGCATCGATATTCCTCACCTGTGCCACCACAAGGACCTCTTCCCCTCCGGAAGCTGCCGTATGTGTCTGGTGCAGGTAGAAGGCGCCCCCAGGCCGCAAACCAGTTGCGGCATGACCGTGCAGGACGGCATGGTCATCGATACCAAAACCGGGGCCATCGAAGCTATGCGCCGCGATATTGTGGACCTGTTTGTCTCTGACCACCCCCTGAACTGCGTCATTTGCGATAAAAACGGCAGTTGCGACCTGCAAGATAACGCCTATCGTTACAATATTCAGGAAACCAGCTTCGATTTTGAACTGTCGCGGCCCAAATATTACGACGACAATCCCTTTTACGTGCGAGATTACCAGTACTGCATTATGTGCGGCAAGTGCGTGCGCGTGTGCGATGAAATTGTGGGAGCCAACGCCATCGACTTTTCCGGGCGCGGCTTTACCAGCATCATCTCCACTCCCTTCGAGGTGCCGCTGGCCGAATCTGACTGCGTATTTTGCGGCAACTGCGTGCAAATTTGCCCCACCGCCGCCCTGCTGCCCCGCTCAAAAATCGGCAAGGGGCGCGAATGGGAAATGGAACGCCGGCAGACCATTTGCGGCTACTGCGGCGTGGGCTGCACCGTGGAATACGCCCTTAAAGACGGCAAAATCATTTACGCCCAGGGAACACCAGACGGCGCAGTCAACGGCGAATTTTTGTGCGTCAAAGGCCGCTTCGGGTGGGATTTTAACAGCAGCCCGGACCGGCTGACCGAGCCGCTCATTCGCAAAGACCTGGCCTACGAACTGGGCCTCACCGACGAACCGTGGGAAATGCCCAAAACATCGGCGTTAAAGGGCAAACCCAAACTCGGCAACTTCATCCCCGTTTCGTGGGAGCAGGCCATCGACATTACCGCCACCAAACTGGCCGGCATCGTGCAGAAACACGGCCCGGATGCGGTCGTCGGCCTGACCTCGGCCCGCTGCACCAACGAAGAAAACTACCTCTTCCAGAAATTCATGCGCGCGGGGGTCGGCACCAACAACGTTGACCACTGCGCCCGGTTGTGACACAGCACCACCGTCGCCGGTCTGGCGACAAGTTTCGGCAGTGGGGCCATGACCAACTCGGAACAGGAAGTTCGAGACGCGGACTGTATTTTGATTACCGGCTCAAACACCGGAGAATCGCACCCCGTCCTCAGCTACGAGGTCATTCGGGCGGTGAAGAAGGGGGCCAGCCTGGTGGTGATTGACCCGCGCGCCATTTCGATGACCCGGCACGCCACTCTGCATTTGCGGCCCAAACCGGGCCACGATATGCACATTTTCATGGCGATGGCCCATGTCATTATCCGTGAAGGCTGGGCCGATATGGACTTTATCGAAGCGCGGACAGAGGAATTTGAAACCTTCAAACAAAGCGTGATGGAAACCACGCCCGAAGTGGCGGCTCTGGCGACGGGCGTGCCCGCCGATAAAATTGAAGAAGCGGCCCGGCTGTACGCCCTGGGCCAACGGCAAAGTGGAAAATCCATTTACGCCGAAGGCAACGGCACCGCCGAACCGCGCGGCCACAGCACCATTTTGTACGCAATGGGCATTACCCAGCGCAGCAACGGCACCGATCTGGTTCACATGCTGGCTAATCTTTCGATGATGGCCGGGCAAATCGGCAAGCCCTCCACGGGCGTAAACCCCTTGCGCGGCCAAAGCAACGTGCAGGGCGCGTGCGATTTGGGCGGCCTGCCCAACGTGCTGCCCGGCTACCAGAAAGTTTTTGACGAGGCCAAACGCAAAGCCGTGGCCGAAAAATGGGGCGTGGCCGACCTGCCCGCCAAAGTCGGGTTGACCGTGGTGGAAATGGGCCACGGCATGGCCGAAGGCCACGTGCGGGCCATGTACGTGATGGGCGAAAACCCCCTTATGTCTGACCCGAACACCAATTTGGTTGAGCAGGAATTCCGGTTACTTGATTTTATGATTTCCCAGGATATTTTCCTGAACGAAACCGGCCAGTTGGCGCACGTGGTTTTGCCCGCCGCCTCTTCGCTGGAAAAAGACGGCACCTTCACCAACACCGAGCGTCGGGTGCAGATGCTGTATCCGGTGGTTCCGCCGCCCGGTCAGGCCAAAGCCGATTGGGAAATTGTGGCCGCCATCGCCCAAAAATTTGATGAGAAGATGGGCCGGGCCGGGCACGTTAAATGGAACTTTGCCTCAACCGCCGAAATTATGGCCGAAGTGGCCGCAGTGACCCCCATTTACGGCGGCATCAGCCATCAACGGCTGGCGGGCGATGGCCTGCAATGGCCCTGCCCAACGCCGGAGCATCCCGGCACTCAATATCTGCATGCAGGCAAATTCAGCCGGGGATTGGGCAAATTTTTCCCCATCAAAGTGACCCTGCCTTACGAGCAGCCCGATGAGGAATATCCGCTTATCCTGACCACGGGCCGGGTGCTGTATCACTATCACACCGGCACCATGACCCGTCGCAGCGAAGGGCTGGATTGGCGCGTGCCGCGTGGTTATGTGGAAGTGAACCCCGTAGACGCCGCCGCCATTGATTTGCTGGATGGCGGCACCGTGAAAATCATCAGCCGCCGGGGCGAAGTACGTACCCAGGCCCGTATCGGCGAGCGGGTTCCGCCGGGAGTGGTCTTCCTGTCCTTCCACTGGAAGGAAGCGCCGGCCAATATACTGACCCAGGATGAGAAGCTGGACCCCATCGCCAAAATACCGGAATACAAGGCCAATGCGGTGCGGCTGGAAAACCCGAAGATGAAACGCACCAAGAAGGCGAAGGCTTGACGATACGGTAGGGGCACGATGCGTCGTGCCCCTACGAGAAATGCTCGATGTTGCAGGGGCGGTTCGCGAACCGCCCCTGCGGTTGTTCAGAGGGAATTTTCCGCCCCCAAAAACCCCGCCAATTTCGGCGGGTTTTTTTTGGGGGTAAAATGATGCCCTACGGCGTTTCAATGGCGTTGTTTTCAACCCGATAATCAAGGTAGGGGCACGATGCGTCGTGCCCCTACGAGAAATGCTCGATGTTGCAGGGGCGGTTCGCGAACCGCCCCTACGGTTGTTCAGAGGGAATTTTCCGCCCCCAAAAACCCCGCCAATTTCGGCGGGTTTTTTTTGGGGGTAAAATGATGCCCTACGGCGTTTCAATGGCGTTGTTTTCAACCCGGTAGTCGTAGAGGGACTGCATTTTGTACAACGTTTGCTGAAGTTCAAAGAAGCCGTGCCAGTGAGCATAATCGGGGCCGCCCATCATCGCCCCTTGCCGGGCGCGGCGGCCTTCATGGTGCCACAGATAATAGTAAAGTTTCTGGAATTCATCATCCCACGGATTATCTTTCAGCAAGCC
Organism: Chloroflexota bacterium; assembly: GCA_024278015.1. Classification (GTDB taxonomy): domain Bacteria; phylum Chloroflexota; class Anaerolineae; order 4572-78; family 4572-78; genus JAJRUC01. The sequence goes on along the minus strand of JAJRUC010000398.1, from coordinate 572 downwards.
TTTGCCTTTCAGGTCATCCAGCATTTTCCTGGCGGGCGCGTAATATTCCACGTTATAAAGCTGAACCGCGCGGTCGCCCTGTTTGAAGAAGCCGTCTGTGTGCAGGCTGCTGTGGCAGGCGTTGCAGACGAGCTTCATCTTTTCTCGCCCCTCATTGCCATTGCCAAAGAGACCGTTCATCGGGTCGTTGGAGTTGCGTACCTTCGATTCCGGCGCCCACAAGTTCCAGTACAGCCGGTCAGAGACATTGTGCGTGGTTTGCAATTCGCCGATACCGCTCATGTGGCAGACGGCGCAGGTGGGGGCGCGATAGTCGCCCGGCTCCCAGGCATCGGGGGCGCTGTCCCATTCCCACTCGTCTCCTTCGGTGGCGTAGATTTGCCCGTGTTTGGTATTGTTGTAAATTTCAATATCAGGATGGTCGGGGCCGAGGTGACACGAAGCGCAGGCTTCGGGTTTGCGGGCTTCTTCAATGCTGAATTTGTGGCGGGTGTGGCAGACGGTGCAGTTGCCGGTGCTGCCGTCGGGGTAAATATTGCCGATACCGGCGTTGGGCCAGGTGTCATCGGTGG
>JAJRUC010000397.1 GCA_024278015.1 Chloroflexota bacterium | reverse complement strand
GGGGGGGCCGGGGAGGGGGTGGGTTGGGGCCGGGCGGTGGCGGCAGGGGTTTCGACGGGCCGGGTGGCAGGCGGGGCGCTGGTGGGGGTGTCTGTCGGGGCGATGACAACCGGCGTGTTGGTGGCGATTTGGGGCCGGGACCGATACAGGCTCAAGCCGCCGAAGAACAAGGCGCAGAGGCACAGCCCCAGGCCCAAAATGGCGGCCAGTCCCAACCCGATGCGTAGTTTTTTTGACTTTTGCGGTTGTTGTGGGGCGCGCAATGGCCTCGTATCGGTTATTTTATGCCCCCTCGTTTGGCCCTCAACCTGAACGCATCCCGGCGGCGGCGGCCACCGATTCGGCCCACAACTTGCGCCATTTTTCCGGGATGCGGGTGACGGCTCCGGCGGTGTCGATGCAAATGTGGCGGGTGTAGCCGGTTGCCAGCAGCAGGCCGCTTTCGGCCTCGAAGACGGTGTACTCGAAGTTTATTTTGCGGCTTTTCACTTCGCTGACGCGGCACGATACCGTTATCAGCCGGTCGTAATAAGCGGGCGACAGATGGCGCACGTAGGCTTCTGATACAGCCAGCGCCGCGCCTTCCGCCGAAAATTCGACGTAGCCGGCGCCTTGGGCGCGCATAAAGGCGCTGCGGGATTCTTCAAACCAGACCAGATAGGCGGCGTGATGCACAATACCCATTGCGTCCGTTTCGGCGAAGCGCACGTGGAAGGAGGTTTGAACGGTATCGGGGGCGACAAGTTTGCTCATGCGTGTCTTTCGCTCAGCCGGTTTCATCTATTAGCCGGATAATGGCCCGGCATGCGTCCACCGCGTTTTTCACGGTAATATCAACCCACTGATTGGGTTCGGCGTCAACCAGAATAGTGCGCATGCCCATTCGTTTGGCTTCTCTTAAATTGCGGGCCTGGTCATCAATGTAAATGCAGGTTTGGGGCCGGGTTTCCAGCAACCCCACGATGGTGGTGTAGGGGTGTTTGGCCGGTTTGCTGACATAATTCACCGAGCGGATGTCGAAAATGCCGTCAAAAAACGGCTCAATATCCAGCACCCGCAAGACATTTTCGGCGTGTTTGCGATACGAATTGGTGAATATGTATTTTTTGAGGGAGATAGCCGGTAAAATTTGCTGCAACCGGGGGTTTGGCGATAAATAATCTTGCACAGGAATATCGTGGATTTGCTCCAGATAGGCCTGAATATCGACGGTTTCTTCCTGAAGCAGCCCGCGCAGAACCGTGCCGTAAACCTGATTGTAGTAGGCCCGGCGTTCGGTGGCTTCTTCGTAGGTTAGTTTCAGGGTTTCTATCAAAAAGGTTTTAATCTTTTCACCAATGGCGGGCATAATGGGCGTATTGCGGGGGTAAATGGTATCGTCTAAATCAAAAAGGACGTATTCTAAAGGCATAGGCTTACTCAAACCGTTTCAGGATGGGGGTTAATAAAGAAGTATCGATGTTGGCTCCGGTTAAAATACAAACCACGGTTTTGCCGGCGAAGGGGTGCCCGGCCTGCAACAACGGGGCAATGGCTATTGCCCCCGAGGCCTCAACCAGAAGTTGTTCCTGTTGAATCAGCGTAAAAATTGCGCGTTGAATATCGTCTTCTGAATGGAGCAAAATCGATTCAACCAGCGTGCGGGCCAGGTAAAAGGGCAAGCTGCCGAATCCGCCGGCCAGCCCTTCGGCCAGGGTGGGGGCGTGGTGGTAGGGGTCAATGGGCTGTTGCTGCTCGAAGGAAAGTTTGGCCGCGGGAGAGGCTGCGGGTTGGACGCCAAAAATTTGTGTGCCCGGATTGACGGCTTTGGCCGTGAGCGCCACTCCGCTTAACAAACCGCCGCCGCCGGTCGGCACCAAAATAGCGTCTGTCGTGGGCAGGCCGAGCATAATTTCAAGGCCGCACGTTCCCTGCCCCTTGATGATGTCCACATCGTTGTAGGCGGAGACATATTGCGCGCCGGTTTCCTGGGCGAAGGTTTCGGCGGCTTGATGGGCCTCTTCGTAAGTTTCTCCGGCCTGATGTACCGTAACCGGGTAGCGGGCCAGTTTTTCCAGTTTGGCGCGGGGGGTGTTTGTGGGCACAAAAATTGTCACGCCTTCAACGCCAAGCGATTCGGCGGCGTAGGCCAGCCCCAGACCGTGATTCCCGGCGCTGGCCGTAACCACGCCGTTGGCCGTCTGGCCGGCCTTAAGGCCGGCCAGTTTGTTCAACGCCCCCCGAACCTTGAAACTGCCGGTCGGTTGCAAAAAATCCAGCTTCAGCCAGACATCGGCCCGGCAAAGCCGGCTCAAATAGCGGCTGGGTATTAGCGGCGTGTGCCGAATGAACGCCCCAATGCGGCGGTGGGCATCGACAAAGTCATACAATTTTAAGGTTGGTGTCGTCATGGCGGCCTAAATAAGGAATCAGTCAGTTGCCGGTTGAGAAATATTGGTTGGCGGTGGTTTCAATAACGCGCTCAGTCAGTAAATACCAGTCTGAAAAATTTTTGAAACGGTCTGCGGAAGAATAAATCGGTGTTAATTGTACGTTTTTTACAGTATTATGCAAGGCGAAGGTATAGACAGGATAGTACAAAATTAAAGCCGGTGTTTCTGCGGCAAAAATACGTTGAAATTCGTAGTAATACTGGATGCGGTCTGTGCGTTTAAGTTGGGTGCGCCCCAACTCAAGGGCTTCCGAGGCGGGGGTATTGTCCCAGCCGGCAAAATTTTGTCCGGCGGCAATTTGCGTTTGGTGCCAAAATCGATACAGGTCGGGGTCGCCCAGCAGGTCAATGTCAATCAGGGCGGCCTGAAACTGACGGGTCGTCAGGCGTTGCAGCAGGGTATTACCCGCGTTTTCCACGGTCACCAAAATACCGGCCTGCCGCCATTGGCGGGCCAACTGTTCGGCCACCCGGCGCTGCGTCCGGTCATTGCTGGTGAGCAGGGTAAAGGCCAGCGGCTGCCCGTTGTTGTCTCTGATGCCGTCGCCGTCGGCGTCAATCCAGCCGGCTTCATCAAGCAGGGCGGCGGCTTGGGCCGGATTGTAGGCGGGGTAGGACTGGCTGGGGTTGTAGGCCCAGTTTCGGGGCAAGATGGGGCCGGTGGCCGGCACCCCTTGCCCCCGCAGCGCCGCGTCGATGAGCGCTTGCCTGTTCAGCGCCATCAGCAGCGCCCGCCGAATTTGGCTGTCTTGCAAAAAGGGCAGGTCATCCGGTTGTTGCAAATTAAGCAAAACCTCGCTGTAGCGGGGCAGCGCTGCGCTAAACAGTTGCGTTGCGGGGTCCGGGCGCAATTGGGGCAGCATATCCGCCGTAACGCGCCCAATGCCGTCAAGTTGCCCGGCCTGAAAATCGGCCAGCAATGCCGGCCCGGTGGGGAAAAGGCGGAAATCGATTTGCTCAATCCGGGCCGGCCTGCCCCAGTAGCGCACATTTTTGGTCAGCAAAATGCGTGTTTCAGTGGCTTCTTTCAGCTTAAAGGGGCCGGTGCCGACCGGCGTCAGATTGAACGAATGGTTCAATAAATCTTTTGCCGGCATATCTTACAAAATGTGGGCGGGCAAAATGCCGATGGTGGTGTAATAGGCAAAGCCGGGCAGGGGTTCATCCAGCACAAACCGGACAGTGCGGTCATCAATGCGTTTGAGGCTGACGGTTTGCCACAGCGATTGCAGGGCGGGATTGCCCGGAAAATCTGGGGCCTGTATCAGCGAGAAAGTGAAGATGACGTCATCGGCTGTAACCGGCTTTCCGTCTGACCAGCGGGCGTTCTGTCGCAGGATAAATTCGTAAATACGCCCGTCGGTAGAGGTGTTCCAGCTTTCGGCCAGCAGGGGAGTGAGCGTGCCGGAGCCGTCATCGTGGGTTAGCCCCTCAAAAATCAGGCCGGCGATGTCGGTATCTACGGGGTTGTATTCGGCCAGCAGGGGGTTCAGGTATTGCACCGACCCGACCAGCCCTTCCCGGTAGGTTCCGCCCTGAGCCGGCACCACCACCGTATGCGTGACAATCACAATTGAGCGCAAATAGACTATCAACAGCACGGCCCCAACGGCGGCGATGATGGCTTGCCAGCGCACGTATTGTCCCATAAAGACTTGCCTCAAAACACAATGCACAAAGAAGCCCTGCCCCCTTTGTGCATTGTTCAATCCGTTTGATGTTTAATTATTTTAGCCGGGCAGCATCACCACAACAATAGATACGACAAAGAAAACAATCGCCAGAATAATTGTAGCCTGGTACATCACTTTTTCCGCGCCACGTTTGGTTCGATAGATACTGCCGCTGCCACCGAAGACACTGCTCAGGCCGCCACCTTTGGCTTGTATCAAAATAATGGCAATCAAGGTGATGGATAAAATAATCTGGATAACTTGTAGTGCAATTTTCAACGTTCCATACCTCCAATTCTACAAAAAGCGATTATACCACCATTTGAATATTGATGCCAACTCAGGATATGGCCGTTGTAATGCCGGAATCGCGTAATGAGCGTGGGCCTGGCGTCAGATAATTGGGGGGAAATACCCCCTCCCCCTGCAAGGGGGAGGGTCAGGGGGGGGGTGTACCCTGAATATACTCAACCGCGTCATAAAATAACAGTAACTACTCAGACATCAGAGATAAAGTTACCAACTAGAGCGGTTTTGCCATTTTTTACCCCCCTCAATCCCCCCGTTGACGGGGGGAAGTGTTACATTCTCCCCCCTCACGAGGGGGGGGTTACGCGAAGCGGTTGCTTCATCAGAG
>JAJRUC010000396.1 GCA_024278015.1 Chloroflexota bacterium | reverse complement strand
GAAGTAGGGGCTAATGTAGCCACGGTCAAATTGCATGCCGTCAACGTAAGAGGTTTCAAATTGAAGCCCTTTGCTTTCTTCTACGGTGATAACGCCGTCTTTGCCAACCTTGTCCATCACTTCGGCGATGAGGTTGCCAATTTCTTCGTCGGCGGCGGAAATGCTGGCTACGTCGGCCACGGCTTCACGCCCTTCAACGGGAATGGACATTTCGCCAATTGCTTCGGTGACTTTGGTGGCGGCCAGTTCGATACCGCGTTTCAGGAGCATGGCGTTTGCCCCGGCAGCGATGTTTTTCAGCCCCTGGTCGGTCATGGCCTGGGCCAGCACGGTGGCGGTGGTGGTGCCGTCGCCGGCCACGTCGTTGGTTTTGGTGGCGGCTTCCTTCAGAAGCTGGGCGCCCATGTTTTCATAGGGGTCTTCCAGTTCAATTTCTTTGGCCACGGTCACGCCATCGTGGGTAACGGTGGGCGCGCCCCATTTTTTGTCAAGGGCCACGTTGCGCCCTTTGGGGCCGAGGGTGGTTTTGACCGCATCGGCCAGGGTGTCGATGCCGCGTTTCAGTGCCCGACGGGCTTCATCATTAAATGCAAGTTGTTTAGCCATAATACTATCTCCTTATTCAGAAAGAGTGATTCCTTATTTTTTGGCACCCAAACAGATAGAGTGCCAATAACAGCGGTTATGATACTAGAGGTTATTTAAAATTGCAAATTTCAGGAGTAATTTTTGGCACTCCGGTTGACAGAGTGCTAAAGCGGGGGTGGGGAACAACCGCGATGCTCATCAACCTGATGAGTATCGCGGTAATACAAGGCACACAAACAGGCTATTTGCTTTCTGTCGATTGGGAAGCGTCACTGGAAGCGACAGACGCATCGGCAGGCGTTTCTTTGTCGTCGTCATTGACCGAGGTTTTGAATTCACGGATAGATTTTCCAATGGCGCCGCCAATTTCCGGCAAGCGGCCAACCCCGAAAATGACAACAATAATCACCAAAATAATTAACAGTTCAGGTATACCGAGGGAAGGCATAAGTAGAGTTCTCCTTCATCAATAACTGGATGTCATTCTGGCGAGATTATAACACACCTTATTGGCTTTGCAAAGATGCCCGTCGCTCTTTTCTCTATGGACTATTCAATCTATAATAGACCTATGCTGCAAATTTTTCTTTTAGGGCCGTTTAAGGTAATTTGTGATGGGCAGGTTGTCGCCGAGACAGCGTGGCATACCCGGCAGGCGCGCCGGCTGTTGAAAATTCTGCTGACCTGTCGCGGTAAAATCGTGCCCAGAGATTCTTTGATAGAAGCCCTGTGGCCCGAAGCCGACCCCGCCAAAGCGGCCACCACGCTGCGCACGGCCGTCAATGCCCTGCGAAAAACACTTGAGCCGGCCCGCCCCCCTTATACCCCCTCAACCTTCATCGTTGCCCATGCGCCCGGCTACCGCTTCCGTTTTACCGATGAGGTCCGGGTTGACGCCCTGACCTTCGACCGGCTGCTGGACCAAATAGACCCTGCCGCCGACAGCCTGCGCCGGCAAGAAGCGCTGACCGAAGCCTTGTCCCTGTATCAGGACGATTATCTGGTGGATGACCTGTATGCCGATTGGGCCTACCCGGAACGGGAACGCTTGCGAGACCGCTACCTGCAAGCCCTCATCCAACTGGCAGACTGTCAGGCTGCTCAAGGGGAGCTTGAACGCGCTGTTTTTAGCTTGCGACGGGTTTTAGCCAGAGACCCCGGCCGGGAGCCGGTTTATCGCACATTAATGCGCGCCTACCTGAAAATGGGCGATACCGCCTCTGCGCTGAAAACGTTTGAACAATTGCGCCTTTACTTGCGGGAAGAGTTGGGCGCAGACCCCGCCCCCCAAACAGCGGCCTTGCACCAGGCTGTTTTGAACGGGCAAGCCGCCTGGATACCCCTCCTGCCCCAGGTGGATACCTCGTCCGCTTCGGCCCTGGATGCCATTTTTGTGGGCCGCCAACCCGAAACCGAACTGCTGTTGCGGGCTTTAAGGCAAAAACACCCCCAGCCTCGCGTCTTTGCCTTAACCGGCGAAAGTGGCGCCGGAAAAACGCGCCTGGTAACTTTTGTGTTGGCCCAAACCGCCGACCGCCGCATTGTCAACATCGTCGCCCGCTGCCTGGCCCTTGAGCAATCATTGCCCTTTGCCCCCCTCATTGAAGCCCTGGAAACCATGCTGGCGCACAATCCGGACCTCATCCTGTCCTGCCTGTCTGAGACCGATAAAATTTATCTGGCGCAACTCCTGCCCTCGCTGGCCTGGCAAATTGATGTTGCCCCCCCCCCGCCCGGCCTGCCGGAAGCCAATCAAGCCCAGGCAGTCGGCAGTTTTGTCCACCTGTTTTTATCGCTGGCAAATACCGGCCTCTTCTTCTTTTTGGATGATTTGCAATGGGCCGATGAACAGACCCTGACCGTGCTGTCTCATTTAAGCCGCTATCTGCCGCAGGTAAATTTATGGCTTGTCGTCACTTTTCGGGCCGAAGAGGTGGAACAGAACGTGGCCCTGTCCCAATTTTTGCATAGCTTAAACCGGCGCAATCTGCTGGAAACCATCACCCTGGCCCGATTTTCTGAAGCGGAGGTGGGCCGCTATGTGCAGCGACTGGCCCCTCAACTGGCCGCGCAGCCGGAGTTGCAGCGCGCCCTGGCTCACCGGCTTCACGCCCTGACCGGCGGAAATCCCCTCTTTTTAGCCGAAACAATGCGTGCGGCGTTGGATGACCGCCCCGATGCCCTGACGCCGCCCCACGTTCATCGCCTGCTGGATGACCCGGTTTTAACCCGCCCCAGCCATCACGTAACCGATATTATTCTGGCCCGACTTGACCTGCTGCCACCGGAGGCCCGCAATTTACTTGAGGCCGCCGCTGTCATTGGCCGGGATTTTTCGCTGGATATTCTGGAGACAATCGCCGTTACAGACCCGCTGCCTGCCTTGACATTGTTGCTGAAACGCCAGTTTTTAACCGAAGTTGAATCCGGCCGGCTTGATTTTTCGCATCATCTGGGGCGCGATGTGATTTATGCCCATCTGCTGCCCCTGGCCCGCCGCCGCTTGCATCAGCGCGTGGCGCAGGCGTTGGTGACGGTATACGGGCGGGCGGCCGGCCCCAAAGCCGTAGAAATCGCGGAGCATTTTTCAATGGCCGGGGCAGGCCATCGGGAGCAAGCCTTTGTTTTTGCGGTTTTGGCCGGCGATTACGCCATGCACACCTTTGGCTTTGCCCAGGCGGTGCAGCATTATCGCCGGGCGTTAAAGAGTGTGTCCGGCCTGCCCGCCCCCGAAACTCAAACAGAGTGGACGGGCCGCGCCTATCAGGGCCTGGGGCTGGCCCTGGAATCTCAAACGGAATGGGACGAGGCGCAACAGACTTATCAGGATTGGTATCAGTGGGCTACCGCCGTCCGGGACCAGCCCCAGGCATTGATGGCTCAACACCGCCTGGCCTCAATGCTGGGCTTGCTGGGCAGGCTTGAACAATCGGCGGCGATAATGACTCAAATCTCCCGGCAACTGCCGCCGACAACGCCGGCGGCTATTAAAGATGCCCAACAACGGCTCGATTTGCTCATTTCCGGCAGCGGCCCGCCCGTGGCTCCGCCTGCATCCAACGCGCCCTGGCCGCAATTTGCCCTTTCGCCATTAACGATAACCCGTCCGTGGGAGCAACTTGACCGCCTGGGAGATAATGAGTACGCGGCTCAAACCCTGAATTTATATGGCTGGGCTTTAATTTTGCAGGGCCACACCGCTGTGGCCGAATCGACCCTGAATTACGCCACCCATCTGGCCCAAAGCGCTCACCGCCCCGATTTTGAAGCCACAAGTTGTCACTTGCTGGCGCAATTGTATGACCTGTTGGGCGACTACGGCCGTATGACGCAGGCCATCAATCGGGCGTTGCGGCTAATTGAGGGGGCGCCCAAAATGCGCTGGATTGTGTTGTGGGGGTTAATTCACCGGGCCTATGTTGATATGCGCTGGAATCAATTTGCTCGCGCCGAAGAACGGCTGCAAGCCCTGGATGCGGAGTTGACCGGCCGCGATATTTTGCGTTCGCACTGGTTGAGCGTGCAGGTTGGGCGGGGCTTGCTGGCGATGTTTCGGCAAAACCGGGCGCGGGCCACATATTATTTTGACCTGGCCCTTGAGAATGAAGAAAACCTGTACGCCTCAAATTATGTGGTGGTCTACCTCAGCCGGGCCAGATTACAGCGCAAGCAAGGCCATCTTGAAGCGGCCCGTCAGGATATTTGGCAGGCCATTCACTTTACGGTTGACAAAGGTCTGGCCGCCGATTATATTAGCGCTGTGGTAGAGGCGGCTCGCCTTGAACGGGTTGCCGGCCGGCCTGACGAGATGGTGTATCTGCTGCAACAGGCCGAAGAACTGGCGGCCCGGTCCGGGTTGCTGCCCGCCCGGCTTTCGGTGCGCCTGGCCTTGATGCGCCTCTTCACCCATCTGCGTGAAGGCGAACAGGCGCATTGGTACCGGCGCCTGGCCCGCATGGACCGCGATGCGATTGTGACCTCCATCCCGGAGCAAGCCGACAGAAAAGCGTACCTGGCCCGCCGCGATTTGAGACAGTTGTGAAACTGGTGATTGGAGATTCTGACCCTCTCCCGCCGCCTGCGGCGACCCCTCCCTCTGTCAGGGGGAGGG
>JAJRUC010000395.1 GCA_024278015.1 Chloroflexota bacterium | reverse complement strand
ATGCGGGCGTTGCGGCCCTATTGCGTTAAATTTGAAATCCACAACGAACCCAATCATCTGGCCGGCTACGAAGGCTGGGGGCAGGAAGACTATCATGCCCAGGATTTTAACGCCTGGTTTCTGGAAACCTGGCGTCTGCTTAAACAGGCCTGCCCGTGGGCCTCGCTGGGGTTTCCGGGGCTGGCGATTCCCCATCGGGATTTGGAATGGATAGAAATTTGCCGGCCCGCCGTTGAACGCGCCGACTGGCTGGGCGTCCATTGCTATTGGCAAACGCCGCCCGGCCAAACCAACAATCATCTTTCAAAATTTTGGGGGGGGCGGTTTCAATCGTATCACCAGAAATTCCCCGCCAAAATCATCGACATTACCGAATGTGGCAACTCGACCATTCAGGCGGAACCGCCCATTGCCGACACCGAGCCGGACCTGGCCCGGCAAGCGGTGCAATATTATCAGGAATTATTCAAATATCCGTACCTCAACTCCGCCTCTTTTTTCCTGCTTTCTTCGCCGGACCCCACCTGGGATTTTTTTACGTGGCGGGCAGAAAACCGGCGCGTCAAGCCGGTTGTGGCCCAGGTGGGCAAGCTGAACCGCCCCGTCCTGCTCACCGCCCGGCCCGGCATTGGCCCGCGCCCCGATGCCGCGCTGGAAGCCGGTACGCCGGTAACGCTGGGGGGGCAGCAAGCCCTGCCGGCTGTCCGGGTACTCAACATTGCCGATTCGCTGCCGCGCAGCCAAAGCAGCCGTTATCCCGACCGGCCCCTGGCCCAAATTAACCAGATTATCATCCATCACACCGCTGTATCAGAAAAAGTGGGGCCGGTTCGGATTGCCAGGCTGCAAGTGGAACGCGACGGCAAGCCGGGCATTAGCTGGCACTACTTCATCACCGAAGACGGAACCATTTACCAAACCAACGCCCTGACTACCGTTTCGGCGCACACCGGCGGCCACAATCGAAACAGCCTGGCCATTGCCTTTGCCGGAAACTTTACCGCCACTATCCCCACGCCGGTTCAATTGCAAACCGGGGGGGCGTTGTGCGCCACCCTGATGCTTCAATTAAACATTGGGTCTCAAAATATTAAAGGGGCCGGCGAACTGGTTGCCACCGAAAGCCCCGGCCGGCAATGGCTGCAAGGCGCAAACTGGAAGTCGCTTTTGCAGGCCCAAATCGGCCGGGCGCAGGGCGTAACGCCCGCCGGTTCACTGGCCCCGCCCGCCCAGCCGGCCATTCAAAGCGAAGATACCCTTCAGCTAAAAACGCAACTGGCACAATTAAGCGCCCAACTGGCTCAAATTAAAAGTGCGTACAACGCGGCCCAACAGCAAATTGCCCGCCTTCAAGCCGAATTGGCCCAGACCGCGCCCGGCGGCGGCGGCAAAGTTGCCGCCCTGCAAGAGCGCGTCGCGGCCCTTGAGCTGCAACTGAGCATCGCCAGAAAAGCCGCCGGCCTGCCCCCGATGGAAGTCTCGCCCACGGCTGCGCCGGCGGGCGCAGCCGTTCAGCCGCCGCCCGTCACCTCCATCATCAACCAACTGGCCCGCCACCCCACCAAACAATACGCCACCCGCCCGGAGCAGGCCATCCGCCAACTTGTCGTTCATCACACCGGCGTGCCCCCCGAAGTGGGGCCGGAACGGATTGCCGATTTTTATGTGACCAAAAACGGCTGGCCGGGCATTGGCTTTCATTATTTTATTGGACAGGAGGGCACAATTTACCAAACCAACGCCCACACCACCATCTCTTTCCACGCCGGAAAAGCCAACGACACCAGCCTGGGCCTGGCCTTCGCCGGAGATTTCAGCAACCTGACGCCCACCCCGGCCCAAATCAACCAGGGCGCCCACCTGATTGCCTGGCTGCTGAACAGCCTCAACCTGCCGCCCACGGCGGTCATCGGCCATAAAGACCTGGCCGATACGCCCTGCCCCGGCAAACAATGGAGCCGCGAACAAAACTGGCAGCAGATGTTGCGGCAAGCCGTGCAAGCCCGGCGCGCCGGTCAGCCGGCCGCATTAACCACGCCAGTTTCAACCCGCTACCATTTTCTGCTGCTGGGCGCTCCGGCCAATATTGACAGTGCCGCCCGATACATCGCCGAATTTCAACCGCAGGTCGGTTTTACCCCCGCCCAGGCGCAGGGGTATCGATACGTGACCGTGGTCGGCAATGCGCCCGCCGGCGCAGAAGCGCAACTGAAAGCCGGCGGCAGCCGGGTTGAACGCCTGCCCGGCAATACGGCAGCGGCCATCAAATCGCTGCTGGATAATTTAGCCCGAACCAATCGCCGGTTTCTGGCGCTACAAGGAGATTAAATGTTTGCCGATAGTCCTCAATTGCCCGACGACGCCAACCAACAAGTTGCCTATCAGGTTGAATTACCCTATTTTTCAGGCCCAATGGATTTGCTGCTATCCTTGATAGAGCAGGAAGACCTGGAAATTACGGCCATTTCTCTGGCCCGCGTTACCGACCAATACCTGGCCTACATTGACACCCTGCAAAAAATCACGCCCGATATTCTGACCGATTTTCTGGTGGTAGCCGCCCGGCTGATACTGCTTAAATCTCAGGTCCTGCTGCCCAAACCGCCGGCCGGCATCATTGAAGATGTTGAAACGGAAAGCACCGATGACCTGGTGCAGCAACTTAAAGACTACAAACGCTTTAAACAACTGGCCGCCAACCTGGACCAAACCCAACAAGTGGGCCGCCGCAACTTTGTGCGCGTTGCCCCCCCGCCCAAAATTGAAGCAAAACTCAATCTTGGCGATGTCACCGTTGATGACCTGTTGCAGGCCGTGCGAAACGCCCTGGCCGTTAAGCCGGAACCGCCGGAGGTGGGCACGGTTGTGTCCAGAGAAAATATCAGCATCGGGCAAAAAATCCGGTTGATACACTCCAGGCTCAGCGGCACCCAACGGCTGAATTTCAACGACCTGCTGCGCCAAAACACCTCCCGCGTTGAAATCATCGTCACCCTGTTGGCCGTGCTGGAACTCATCAAAAGCCATGCGGTTGATGTAGAACAGACAACCAGTTTCGGAGACATTACCATCATCCCCAAAGCCGATAACACCCTTTCTGCAGAAGATTGGGAAAAATTATCCCAAATGAGTGACCTTTCGTAACCCGACCACCTATGAATTTGCACGAGCAAATCATCTCCACCAAAATAGTTGTCCCGGAACGGCGGGCCGAGCTGCTGTCTCGCCCGCGCCTGCTGAATTTGGTGCGTAATCTGCTCCGGCAAAAATTGACCATTGTGGCCGCCCCGGCCGGTTACGGCAAAACCACGCTGCTCATCGACGCCGCCCGGCAAAACGATATGCCGGTTTGCTGGTACGCGCTGGACTCGCTGGACCAAAATCTGTACCGATTTGCGCGGCATTTGCTGGCGACCCTCTCCAGACAGTTCCCCACATTCGGGAAGAACGCCGCCGCCCTGCTGCAAGACGGCGATTTACCCCAGGCCGGTCCGGATGCCCTGCTGACCACCATCCTCAACGAAATTCATCGCCACATTCACACCCCCTTCATTCTGGTGCTGGACGACTTTCACCTGGTTGACCCCAGCGACGAAGTGAACGATTTTGTCAGCCGGTTTGTTGAGGCGGTGGATAGTATTTGTCATGTTGCCATTGCTACGCGAAAGTTGTTGAGCCTGCCCACCCTGCCCCTGATGGTGGCCCGGTCTCAAGTAGGCGGGTTGAGCTTTGCAGAACTGGCTTTCGAGCCGGAAGAAATTCGGTTGTTTATTTTGAAGAACTACCGGCAAGCAATTTCGGTTGAGGCAGCCCGGCAAATTGCCGCCGAAACCGAAGGCTGGATTACCGGCCTGCTCCTTTCTACCCAACTGACGGGCGTGAGCGCGGTTGACCAGTTGCGCCTGGCCCGCGCCTCCGGGGTGGGGCTGTACGAATACCTGGCCCGCCAAATCCTCGACGAACAATCGCCCCCGGTCAGACGATTTCTGCTGTACACTGCGGTGATGGGTGAATTTAACCTGAGCTTGTGCCATCAGGCTTTGACGCCGATATGGCCCGAACAGGCGGATAACTGGCAATCGCTTATTGACGCCGTTTGGCAGCACAACCTGTTTGTACTGCCCGTGGAAGATAATGAACGCTGGCTGCGCTATCATCATTTGTTTAAGGATTTTCTGCAATCTACCCTGAAACGGGAATATCCCGCCGATTACACCCGCCTTTTGCGACATCTGGCCCGTATGCACCAGGACCGGCAAAACTGGGAGCAGGCCTACACCCTCTTCAAACAGATTGATGATGACCGGGCCATTAGCCAACTCATTGAAGCAGTCGGGCCGATCTTGCTGAAGCAGGGGCAACTCTCATTACTGGCGCAATGGATAGACGGCCTGCCGGCTTCGACCCGCCGGCAGCACCCGCTCATTCTATCGCTGGCAGGGATTGCGGCCACACTGCGCGGCGACCTTGACTCCGGGCTGAATATTCTGACTGCCGCCGAACAATACTTTTCCGGGCCGGAGCAGGTGGCCGGCCTGGCCCGCACCCTGGTTTGGCGAGCCGTGGCCCATCGTTTTCAGGGAAACTACTACGCCGCCCTGGCCGATGCCGACCAGGCATTGGAACTGACCGCCAACGCCATCGACCCGGCCCCCCTGCATACCGGGGCGCTTTACGCCGAGGCGCTGCGGGCCAAAGGTGATAATTTGTACCGGCTGGGAAAGCTGCATCAGGCGATTACCTGGCTGACAAAATCGCTACAAGCCTACACCCGCCTGGGCGACGAAGCGCGCGCCGTAACCGTGGTGATGGAGTTGGGGCTATCGTACATGTATTCGGCGAATTATCCGCAGGCCCGGCAATACTTCAATCAGGCGCTGGCTTACTGGCAGGAAAATCACAACGACATTCAGCAAGCCACGGTGCTGAACAATTTAGGGGTGCTGGAACACATGAATGGCCGCTATCGGGCTGCCGTTCTTTTGCTGGAAGAAGCGTTTATGCTGGCCCGGCAAAGCGGCTACGCCCGCATTGAAGCCTTTGCCCTGGCCGGTATCGGCGATATTTACGCCGATTTGCAAGCCTGCCGGGTGGCGAAAGATGCCTATCAGCAAGCCGCCGACATCGCTCATCGGGTGGAAGAACGGTTTTTGCAATTGTACCTTCACCTGGCGCTGGCCGCGTTATCACGCAAACAGCAGCATCTGCTTCAGGCAGAGCAACGGCTCACCCTGGCCGAGCCGTTTATCCGAAAAAACAAATCGCATTATGAGCAGAATCTTTACCTGCAAGATAAGGGGGAACAGGCGTTAAGCCATAATGACCTGCCGCAAGCCATTATTTATTTTCAGAAAGCGCTGGAACATTTGCAGGACAGCGGTGAGTACATCGACGAAATTCTGGCCCATTTACGGCTGGCGGTGGCCTGGCATCGCCACAAGCAACCGCAACTGACAGCAGAGCAACTTGAACTGGCGCTTCGCGCCCTGCCCAACATTCAAAACCTGCACCCCCTCATCACAAACATTGCCTTTAACGACGATGCTCAGCGCGTATTGCGCGGGGTTGCCCAAAATACAACGGGCTTCAATCCGGTTCAGGAATTGCTGCAACGGGCGCAAGCGTTTGAGTCTCAAGTAGCCACCTGGCGGCGCAAACTGCGAGCCGTTGTCTCTGTTGTCCCTTTTGCCCCCCCCGCATTAAAAATATGCGCCCTGGGGCGCGTCCGGATAGAAGCAGAAACAGCCGGCCGGTTTATTAAAAATCAACCCTGGCAGCATCAAATTGCCGGAGAGCTTGTATTTTATTTACTGGCGAACCTGAAACCACACAGCAAGGAAGAATTGGGCCTGCTTTTTTGGCCGGATAACAGCCCGGCCCAACTCAAGGAAAATTTCAAGAAAACAATCTACCGAATTCGGCGGGCGCTGGGCGCCGATGTGGTTGTCTTTGACCGCGACCGGTATCGCTTTAACCCCGGGCTGGATTACAGTTACGATGTAGAAACT
>JAJRUC010000394.1 GCA_024278015.1 Chloroflexota bacterium | reverse complement strand
TATTGCGGTTCGGTGTGCAGCCGGTACATCGAAATACTGTTGCCGAGCAGCAATATAGCGAAGAACTCCCCCCCTGTTGCCCGGCGCATGGTCCACAGCCGGTGCAGTCCGGCCCCCAGCACCACAAAAAACGCGGGCGAATAGGTAAAAAGATAACGCGGATGATACAGCGGCGACCCCGTCAGCAGGGGCAGCAGCGTAATAATCAGCAGCGAGCCGAAGGGCAGCGTCACCAGCAGCAGGCGTTTTGATGCGCCGGGCGCGGCCCGCAAGCCAATTACCAACAGCGCCAGCGTCACCAGCAGTACCGGCCAAACCTGCGCCGCAACCACCGATTCGCCCAAAGAGAGGGCCGCCCAGCTTTCAAGAGCGATTTGGCCCAGGGGGATGGCGCTGCGCCAGGGGGGCACGGGCGGAGTGACGGCCTGCCTAAAGGCGACGGGCAGCCACGGCAGGTACAAAATCGCTGCCCCAAAATTTGCCCCCAGCCAGTTTTTCAGGCCGGGCCGGTTTGTTTTCCACAGGAATACGGCCAAAAACAGGTTCAGGGCCATCAGCAGAAAAGCGAAATAGTACAGGGTGTACAACCCCAGCGCGGCTGCGCCCGCGTACAGCCACGGCGTAATTCGCCGGTGTTTGCGGGGAACGTTGGAAATCAGCCGGGGGGCAAAGGCTGCCAGCCCGAACCACACCGCCAACAGGCCCAAAAATGCCCCCAGGGTGTACATGCGCACCTCTTGCGAGTACCAGATATTGTAGGGCGAAATCGCCACCAGGGCCGCCGCCCACAACGCCGCCGGTTTATTGAGCAGCCGGCGGGCCAGCCCGTAGACGCCGGCAATGAGCAGCATCCCGAATATCACCGAAAAGAAGGCCAGCGCAAATTCGCTGTGGCCGGTTAGCTGCGTCCAGCCGCGCAACAACAGGTAATAGCCCGGCGGATGAATGTCGCGGGCGGTGTGGGCAATCAAGGCCCCCGCCGGTTTTTGGGCCAGCACGGCGCTCACCGTTTCATCGTACCACAGGCTTTGCGCCCCCAGGCGGGCCAGTCGCAAACCGAACCCGGCCAATAGAATCGGAGCGAGCCGGTTCATGTCAGAGAATCTTCGTCGCATGGCTTCATCTTAGCACGGGCTGCAAGGCAGGGCAAAGTTAATCGACTAAAAACAGGATCCATAGTACAATACCCGTAACTTTTATCGATGGATTTGATTTATGATTAGCGTACTTGTCATTGTGTTGGCCGGCTGGTTGGCGGGGGTGTTCATTAACCATGCGGCCAACGTGCTGCCGTTAAAAGCGAGTCTGTTTCAACGCCCGTTTTGCAAACGCCGCCTCAATTTCGAGGGCCCGGAAGCGATTTCGACGGCCCACCGGGACGATGCGCAACCGGCCAGACCGGCGGAATATTGCCGCGCCGCCCGCCCCCCGTTAGCCTGGAGCGCCGTGGTCGCTTTTGTTGCCCGGCGGTATCGCTGCCGAACCTGCGCCCGGTCGATGGGCCTGCGCCCGCTGCTGGTGGAACTCGTCACCCCGGCGCTGTTTCTGTTGGCGTACCGGCAATTCGGTTTGTCCGGGTATGTGGCCCTGGTGTGGCTGTACACGGTCATGCTGGTGTTGCTGACTGTGACAGACCTGGAACACCGGCTCATTCAGCACAAGGTCATCTTGCCGGCGATTTTGCTGGGGCTGGCGGGCAGTCCGTTTTCGCCCCTGTTTACGTGGCAGCAGGCCATCTTCGGCGGGGCGGTGGGATTTGTGATTTTTTACGCGCTGGCATTGCTGGCGCGGGGCGGCCTGGGTGAAGGCGATGTGACCCTGTCCGCTTTTCTGGGGCTGATTGTCGGCTTTCCGGGCGTGATTTTGGCGTTATTGTACGGCGTGCTGCTCGGCGGCGCGGTATCTGTTATTTTGCTGATAACCCGCCGGGCAACCATGAAAACCTTCATCCCATACGGGCCTTTTCTGATTTTGGCGGGCTGGGCGGTGATGGTGTGGAATGAGTCGCTGCCGGCGGTAATATGGCAAGCCGGCAGGTAGTCTACAGGTACACAATTTGAATTTGAGGTTGTGCAATGGAAACAGTGCAAGCCCGCGTACTCATTGAAGGGCGGGTGCAGGGGGTGAGTTTTCGATATTACACCCAGCGCAAAGCCATCGAACTTGGCCTGACCGGCTTTGTGCGCAACCTGTCCGACGGCCGGGTGGAAGTCGTCTTTGAAGGCGAAAAAGAAACCGTGGAGCAAATGTTGCGCTGGTGCGAGCGCGGCTCGCCGCACGCGCGGGTTGATTCTGTCGCCGTGTATTTTGAAGACACCATCACGCCGTTTCACGGCTTTAATGTACGATATTGATGGAGAGAGTCCCCCTCTCCCTGACCCTCTCCCCAACGGGGAGAGGGAATGTCTCCCCCCCCCCTTGAGGGCGCGAAGCGGTTTCTTCATCAGGGATTAAGGGGGGAGAAAACCAGACCCAACTTAACTGGAACAGACCATGGCAAAACGAGGCAAACTTTCAACCAAAATCCCGGCGGCGGATTTGACCCAAGCGCTGCATCAAGCCGCAACCACCATGCAATCGCTCCACCGGCGGGTGATGACGGCGGAAATCTTGCTGCACACCTTCCTCAAAATGCCCGATACCACCGCGCATCAGATTTTGCGGCAGTTGGCGAATCAGCGCGGCATCAATTGGAAATCGTTTGAGGAAAAAGTTTCCCGCGCCGCCGCCGACCGGATGACGGTGGATGTGAACTTCGATTTTGAAACGGACGGCAATCAACTTGTGCCGCTGGGCGATGACATTCTGTACCTGATTGATGAAGGCTACACCCTGGCGCAAGCGCGCAACGAAATGCGCTGCGGCACGGAACACGTGCTGGCACTGATGCCGGAACGCCGCGTCAGCGTCAGCCGCCTGCTCACCGATGCGGGCATCACCGTTTCGGCGGTGATGGATTTGCTCCCCGACCCCACCCTTTCCCCCCACGCCGCCACCCGCGACCACGTGGCGCTGGCGAAAAACGGGCGAATGGCGCCGGTTTATTTTCGAGATAAATTATTGAACGAGCTGGTTAGCCTGTTGAGCATGGCGCACAACCGGCACACCATTTTGGTGGGCGCAACCGGCGTGGGCAAACGGGCGATGGTCTACAGCCTCGCCCAACTCATCGCCGATGGAAAAGGTCCCGTCGGGCTGAAATCGGTCATCGAAATGGATGAGCAGGCGC
>JAJRUC010000393.1 GCA_024278015.1 Chloroflexota bacterium | reverse complement strand
ATTTGAAGATAAAAAAAGGGGGATTGCCCCCATTTAAAAAGACAGGAACCGGCTTGCGCCGGGTGGCCCCCTACGGGGCGATGTTGCTGGTGACGGTCTGGCTGTTGGCCGGCTTCTCGTTGCCGGTTTATTCGTTGTTCCAGTCGTCTGTTTCGCCGGTGGCTACGCCCACCTCCGCGCCGCCAACCAACACCCCCAAACCGGTCCAACCGACCAACACCCCGCCGCCCCCAACTGCTACCCCGGTTCCGGCCCCAACCGATGCGCCGACCACGGCGCCGACGGCCACCGTTCCCCAACCGACGGCGGAAACCCGCGCCGCAGTGGTAACGCAAACCGAAACCATCACCGCCACCGAAGCCATAACCCCCGCGCAGCCCCTTTCGGCGGTTGAGCCGGAACCCGCCCCGCCCGCTGCCGTGGCCGAACAGCCGCCCGTTGCAGACCAGCCGGCGCCCGCCGATGCTGTAGCCGGCGGGGTGGTGGTCAACGAGGTGAAACTGGTTGACACCATTGTCAAGGGGTTGGCCTACGGCTGGATGTGCCTCGGCGGGGGATTGCTTTTGATTATTTTAATGATTTTCCCGTTGTTGCAATTGCGTGGAGCGCGTTTAAACCGCGAAGATAATTCGTAAAGAGCGTGAATCGAAAGACCGCTTTCAGCCCCGTCCCCAGCCTTGAAAATTTGGGCCGCCTTAAGCCGGCGGCCTGGCTGGCGGGGCTGTTTTTACTGGCCTTTGCCCTGCGCGTCTATCATCTGGATTATCAGAGCCTGTGGCGCGATGAAGTGGACGCCCTCCGTTTTTCGGATGGTTCCATGCTGACTTTGCTGGGTATGATGAACCGGCAGGGCCACAACGGCCCCCTGTATTTTGTGGTCTTGCGCGGCTGGCGGGCTCTCACCGGCGATTCGGCCTTTGCCCTGCGCTATTTTTCGGTCATCGGCGGGATGTTGGCTTTGGCCCTGGGCTATCGGGTGGGGCGGCGACTGGGCTTTGGGCCGGTGGGGGCGTTGTCGGCTGTGGCCTTGATGGCGACTTCGCCCTATCTGGTCTGGTATGCGCAGGAAGCCAAAATGTATACCTGGCTCATGGCCCTGATTTTGCTGGCGGTGTACGCTTGTCAGCAAGCATTTGGCGCAGCGCGGCCCATGCGCTGGTGGCTTGTGTTTGTGGCGGCGAGCAGCCTGTCGTTTTACACGCACATCCTGTCGCCGTTGATGCTGGCGGTGTACAGTCTGTGGGCGGCCATACAATGGCGGCGGCTCAAACTTCGATGGCGGGCCTGGGCGTTGGCTATGGCGGCGCTGATTGCGCCGTATTTGCCGTTAGTCTGGTGGCAGGCGCCCCTGTTGTTCGATGGATTTAATTCCGGCCACCCGTTTTATCCCTTCAAGCAACAACTTCAGCTTTTGCTGCATTTTTACAATGTGGGCGTTTTAAAAACGGCATACGGCCCTTGTGTGTTGGGGCTGGGCGCGGCGGTGGCCCTGTTGGGCTGGTTTTTGCCTTCGCTGCGGATGCCGTGGCAGCGCCGGTGGCAAGTGGGGCTGTGGGTGTTGACGCCGGCCCTGCTGGTCTATCTCATTTCGCTGCGGGTGCCGGTCTTTGAAGACCGGTACCTGATTTACATTGCCCCGGCCTATTATTTTCTTCTTGCGATGGGGGTGACGGCAATCAGGACCCGGTTGCGCGGGGCGGGGGCTGTTTTGCCGGCGATATTTCTGGCCTTTAATATCCTGGGCGTTTGGCAGCAGGCCGGTATGCCCATCAAAGCCGATTTTCGGGCGGCGGCCCGGTACATCACCCAGGCCGAAACGCGCCCTGCTCCGCTGAACGGGGCGGGGGGCGCAGCGGCGTTATTGCCGGCCGGCGGGGCGTTCAAGCTGTATTTACCCGTGGTGGAACGGGGCCGGCCGGCGGTGGCGGTGATGTTGCAGATGCCCTATTTGCGCTATACCTTCGATTATTATTATTCGGGGCCGTATCGGGCGCTGGACGGCCTGTGGACCAACGACGGCCGGACGGCGGAATCGGTGGCGGCGGAAATGGCGGCCGTAACCGGCGGGCTATCGGAGTTGTGGCTGGTGGTTTCGGAAGAGAACCAGTGGGACAATCGCCACCTGACCCGAAGCTGGCTTGACAGCTATGCCCAGGTGGCGGACGAGGCCCATTTTAGCGGGGTGGACGTGTATCGCTATCAATTCAGGCGGCCTGATTAATTGCCAAATTGGGCCGGGCGTGCTAAACTACCGGCTGAATACGCCCCCGTAGCTCAGTGGATAGAGTACCGGCCTCCGGAGCCGGGAGCCCGCGTTCGAATCGCGGCGGGGGTACAAATTTATCCCCCATCAGATGTGTCCTGACGCTGATGGGGGATTTGGTTTTTAAACGCAGTTCCCGGCCTGATAATGGCGCAGTTCTTTTCTTCGCCGAAATACCTTGATGTTCGGCGCTCCTTCCCTGTTTTTCAGTTTTCACCATTCATTTTGCACTTCTCTACCTGACAGTTGTGGAAAACAGAACACAGATGACACGGATTATACTAATTTTTTTGAATGACATCTGTGAAAATCCGTAAAATCCGTGCGATTTGTGTTCTATT
>JAJRUC010000392.1 GCA_024278015.1 Chloroflexota bacterium | reverse complement strand
TTGTGGCCTTCTTCCCCGCCGCAGGCAAACCGGCGTTGGTGGCCCCGGAGTTTGAATGTACCAAAATTACCAATCCCGATGCGTGGCGGTTGTTTTCGTGGCGAGATGAGGATGGCGTGGAGGGCGCGTTTGCCGCCTGCTGCCAGACCCTGCATCTGAACGGCAAGCGCGTGGGCGTGGAAGACCTGGTGATGCGGGTTAAGGAATATTCGCTGCTCAAAACCTTTGCCCCGCAAGCGCACCTTGTTTCCGGCGACGCGCTGATTACGGCCATGCGGGTCATCAAAACCCCCGCCGAAATTGCTCGCATGAAAGAGGCCGTCGCGTTGGCAGAGACGGTTTTGCAGCAAACGCTGCCCCGCATCAAAATTGGTATGACGGAAAAAGAGGTGGCCGCCATGTTGCTGGTGGGATTGTTGCAGGCGGGCAGCCAAACCGTGCCCTTTGAGCCGCTGGTGCAAACCGGCCCCACCGGAGCCGCCCCCCATGCCGTCGCCGGAGACCGCAAACTGGCCGGCGGCGATTTGCTGATTGTTGATTTTGGAGCCAGAGCCAGCGGTTACGCTTCCGATATTACCCGCACTTTTGCCGTGGGTCAATTATCCGCAGAGGCGCAAAAAATTTACAATATTGTGCGGCAGGCCAACCGGGCCGGACGAGAGGCCGCCGGGCCGGGCGTGGCCTGTCAAACAGTTGACCGGGCTGCCCGGCAGGTTATTGAGCAGGCCGGCTACGGCCGGTATTTTACCCATCGCACCGGCCACGGCCTGGGCCTGGACGGCCACGAACCCCCCTTTATAGTGGCCGGCAACGCCACCCCTTTGCAGCCGGGTATGACCTTTACCGTCGAGCCGGGCATTTACATCGGCGGGCTGGGCGGGGTGCGAGTGGAAGATGACGTGGTTGTTACGGCCAGTGGCGCGGAAAGCCTGACCACCTTCAGCCGGGAGCTAATCAGGGTGGGGTAAAACCGGGATTTTGTTGCAAGAGCGACTCCTGAGCCGCCCCGGTCGCTTTATTGCCGGGCCAGCTCCTCTTGCAGCGCCTTCGGCGTGGTCACCGGCAGCCGGCAGGTGGAGTTTTGGCACACATACGCCGTCGGTTTGCCTTTGACGGGGGGGCGGTGGTTGAGTAGCGACACCGGCGAGCTGTCCGTTTCGGCGGGCGAGAGAGCTGTTACCACTTGAGGGCGATACGCCTTTTGGGCCACAGCCAGCAGGGCTTGCGTTTGGGGGTGGTCTTTGGGGCCGATGACGGCCACTTCCGGCAGGGGCGATACGGCCAGGACAAGCGCCCCCAGCCAGTGGGCAAAGGCCAGTGGAAAGCGGTTGGCAGTGTTTTGGATGCCGCGCAGGGCCTTGACGGCCGTCCGGTGATACGCTTCGTTGCCGGTGTAGGCTGCCAGCAGCAAAAGATTTCGGGTAGCCATGGCGTTGCCCGATGGAATGGCATTATCCTGCAAACTTTTGGGCCGCACTACCAGCGTTTCGTGGTCGGTTGCGGTGTCGAAAAAGCCGCCCTCTTTCTCATCGGCAAAGTGCGACAACACCACATCCATCAGATTTTTGGCAGCCACAAACCAGCGGTCATCGAAGGTGGTTTGGTACAGCGCCAGCAGGCCATCGGCCAGAAAGGCGTAATCTTCCAGATAAGCCATCAATTTGGCCCGGCCCGATTTCCACGTCCGCAGCAGCCGGCCTTCGCGTTGCAGGTGGGTCAGCAAAAAACCGGCGTTTTTTTCCGCCACGGCCAGATAGTCGTCCCGGCCCAGCACGCGGGCCGCTTCGGCGAAGGCGGCCAGCATCAGGCCGTTCCAGCCGGTCAGCGTTTTTTCATCGCGGGCGGGCTTAACCCGCCGTTCCCGATGGGCAAACAGAGTTGCCCGGCTGCGAGCCAGGTCGGCGGTCAATGATTCTTCAGCCATATTAAATTGCCGGGCCACGGCGGGCAGGGAGTCTGTGCGGCGCAAAATTGATTTGCCCTCCCGGTTGCCGGCCCCGGTTACATCATAGGCGGCGCAAAATCGACGGCCCGCCTCTGCGCCCAGCACCTGCGTGATTTCGGCGGGAGTCCACACAAAAAATTTACCCTCTTCGCCTTCGCTGTCGGCATCCTGGGTGGCATAAAATCCGCCGCGCGGGCCGGTCATCTCCCTGATAACGTAGTTTAGCGTCTCTTCCACCACCTGTTTGTACAGCGGCTTTCGGGTAAGTTGCCAGGCGTGCAGATACAGGCGGGCCAACAAGGCATTATCGTACAGCATTTTTTCAAAATGGGGAACCAGCCAGACAGCATCGGTGGCGTAACGATGGAAACCGCCGCCGAGATGGTCGTAAATGCCGCCCCGGGCCATGTGTTGCAGGGTCAGTTCAACGCCGTTGAGCAGAGATTGCTGCCCGGTTTGGTTGAAGGCCCGCAACAGAAAATCGTACACCATCGGTTGCGGAAATTTGGGCGCGCGTCCTGTGCCGCCGTGGGTCGTATCAATTTGCTGAAGGATGGCGGCGGCGGCACGGCGCGGAAGGCGCGGGTCAAGCGCGGGGCCGGCAGATAACGGCAACGCGCCGGACACCATGCGTTGCATAATCTGCCGGCTTTGGGTTTTAATGGCCTCTTTTTGGTCGTGATAAGCCTGAGCCAGGGCCGTCAACAGCCGGGGGAAACCGGGCATACCCATGCGGTCGGTGGGGGGGAAGTATGTGCCGCCGTAAAAGGGTACGCCCGCCGGAGTCAGCCAAACGCTCATCGGCCAGCCGCCCTGCCCGGTCAGGGCTGTTACTGCATCCATATAAATAGCGTCCAGGTCGGGCCGTTCTTCGCGGTCTACTTTAATATTGATGAAATGTTCGTTCATCACGGCGGCAATCTGCTCATTTTCAAACGATTCGCGCTCCATCACGTGGCACCAATGGCAGGCGGCATAGCCGATACTCAGGAAGATGGGTTTGTTTTCGGCTTTGGCCCGGTTCAGGGCGGCTTCTCCCCACGGATACCAGTTGACCGGGTTGTGGGCGTGTTGCAGCAGATAGGGGCTTGTTTCGTTAATCAGGTGGTTGGGCATTTGCGTCCTTTCAAACCGGAATACTGAAAGTATAGCAGGCGCATGGCAATTTATAAAGATTTTTGCCGGAAATTGTGCTATAATGACGGTGGGATTCAGGGGGCAGAAAAAGATGGGGAGCGGCTGTGTGGAACCACAGGTGAACCTGAAAGCCGGTTCATCCGTATTTAACAATAGCCGCGCTTTGCAAATTTTGGACGGAAAAAGGAGGGCGCAATGGCCCTTGACGATGAATTGGCCTTCATTGCCCAGGCCAAGCAGGGAGATTTGGACGCTTTTTCGGCGTTGTACGAACTGCATAAAACGGCAATCTTTCGGACGGCGCTGGCTATTACCGGCGAGAAGATGCTGGCCGAAGAGATTTTGCAGGAAACGTTTTTGCGGGCGTACCGGCATATCCGGAAAATGCGGGACGGCGTTTCCCTTTCGCCCTGGCTGTATCGGGTGGCGGTGAACCAGGCCTACGACCTGACCGCCAAAAAGCGGCGCGGCACAACCATCATCAATGCCTTGATTGAACGATTAACCATGCAGCCCCTCGCCTCGCCGGAACGCAAGCTGGAAGAGCGCGAACTGCAAGCCCTGATTTACGAGGCCATCAACAAGCTGGAATTTAAACAACGGGCCACGCTGGTGCTGTTTTACTTGCAAAATTTTTCCATGCTGGAAATTGCCGGGATTATGGATTGCCCGGTGGGGACGGTTAAATCAAGGTTGCATTACGCCCGCTTGAATTTACGAAAGGAATTGCTGGCAGACAAACGCCTGGCAGGAGGGTGGGCTTATGACTTCCCGTAAATCATATCCCCCGACAGATTTGGATCAACTGTTAAGAGATACGTTACATTCGAAGGTGGCAACGCAAACGCCCTCTAACCGGGTCTGGAAGCGGATTAAGCGTTTAACCGGCCAGGATGCCCACCGGCCCTTGCTGCGGTCTTCGGTGATTGTGCAAGCGATTGCCCTGCTGCTGGTTTTAAGCGCCATCCAGATCCGGTTTCCGTTGCCGCATTTTTTGCAGCCCACGGTCATTGTCATCCGGCCGGGGATGCCTGTTGTTGTCATGACCCAGGAGGTGGCCTTTGTCGATACGGCAGGGCTTCGACAACACGCAACAACCGGCGCGCCGCTGGAATTTGCTGAAGATAAACTGCTTGATGCAGCCGTGAGGCGAGAATTGATTGTCCTTGCCGACAAGTATCAGGGTTCATCGTTGGATAATCAGCCG
Organism: Chloroflexota bacterium; assembly: GCA_024278015.1. Classification (GTDB taxonomy): domain Bacteria; phylum Chloroflexota; class Anaerolineae; order 4572-78; family 4572-78; genus JAJRUC01. The sequence goes on along the minus strand of JAJRUC010000392.1, from coordinate 693 downwards.
CCGATTTTTGTACCGCTGGATACTATCCCCCGCGACTATTTCAAGCTGTACCATCGTTCTGCGGCTTCATCAGAGGCGACGGTACTGGCTATGCTTGATTTGTCTGCCGCGTCGGGGGGGGGCGTTATCAAGTGACCGGCCGTTGCGTTTGGCACCGGTGTGCGATACCGGGCTTCGGCCCGGTATTTTTTTTTGCGCCTGTATTGACGATTTTCCGGCGATGAAGTATTATCAGCCAGACTGTAATGTTGGATGAGACGCTGTGATAAAATTGTGGCTGGATAACATTTCGGAAAGAAAACGTACCATCTATGGCTTGTTGTTGACGGCCATTCTGGTGACGCTGCCCTGCTATTGTCTGGGGCTTGTCTTGTTAAGTACCGCCCCGGACCCCGTCGGCCTTCAATTTCCAACGGCAACGCCGTTTATGTGGACTCCCAGCCCCACCGTTACCCCGCCTCCCACGGCCACGGTCACACCCTTTGCGCTGCCCGATACGCCCACGCCCACCGGCACCCTGCCGCCCACGCCCACCCAGTATTTTCCCACCCCGGTACCGCGTGATACGGCGACCTTTACCCCGGAACCAACCCCCACCTTCACCGCTACCGGCACGCCGACCATCACCCCCACCCCCGCCAACTCTCCTCCACCCTACGCCTGGGCGACCGAGTTCCACGCCTTTACCCTCCA
>JAJRUC010000391.1 GCA_024278015.1 Chloroflexota bacterium | reverse complement strand
GCAAACGGCGGAATATCTGCCGGGGCCACCACATTCCGGGCCAGCACACGCCCCAAACAGGCCGTCAGCGGTAATTCTTCGGCGGGCAGCGGAGAAATGTGTTGTAAAATATAGGCTCCGGCTTCGTCAACAGACATCAGGGTTGGTTTTTTCATGCGATTATGTCTTTCCGCAATAAAATCTGGTTATTTTATGCGGCAATAGTATACACAAGTCTGGAATTGACGTCAATACGTTTGGATGGGTGTGTCGAAAAACCGGCCTTAAATGACAAATCCGGCAAGTTAAGTTACAATAAACTTATGACTATGGTTGCCGACCCGACCTCTCCAACTGAACAGCATCGCCGGCCCTGGCAGTGGCTCATCGACCAGCTTGACCTGGCGGCCTACCGGCCCGTGGCCGACCCGCGCGTTGTGGCCGAGCAAGTCGTCGAGGCCGATTCGAGCTATTTTGTCCTTAAAAATCCACAAACAACCACCTATCTCAAACTAAATGAAGCCGATTACTATGTGTGGCAGTTGATGACCGGGCGGCGCACCGTCAAAGAGTTGGTGGTGGCTTATTTTCTTAAATACAAATCTTTTGCGTATGGGCGCGTGGCGGCTCTGGTGCAGGAATTGAAACAAGCCTCTCTGTTGAAGGACAAGCCGGTGGGCATCTTCAGGCAGGTTTCGGCCCGGCTTGAGGCCCGGGACTGGCGGCATCGGTGGCGGCAGGTGGGCCGCGCCTTTGTTGACCGCCGATTCCCCGTCAACGGCCTGGACGGCTACATCTCGGCGGTGTATCGCTGGGGCGGGCGAGCGTTCTTCAATCCGGTGGCGCAGGGGTTTTTGTGGCTGGTGGCCGTGGCCGGCGCGCTGCCTTTTTTCAAATTGTTGCAAACGCCCGCGCAGTTTCCGGTATTTGGCGGGGCGCAATTTGGCGCGGCAAGCGGCCTGGCTTTGCTGTTGGCCGCATATCTGCTGGTGGTCTTCATCCACGAGTTGGCCCACGCCCTGACCACCAAACACTATGGCCGCGAAATTCATACCGGCGGCTTGATGATTTACTTCGGCATGCCCGCCTTTTATGTCGATACAATGGACATCTGGCTTGAACCCAAACGGCATCGCGTGGCCGTATCGTGGGCGGGGCCGTTTTCCGGGCTGGCGTTGGGCGGCGCAGGCAGTTTGCTGGCAATGTTTATGCCCAACCCACTGTTCCGGTTATTCTGCTTTAAAGTGGCTTTTTGGGGCTATTTGGGCTTTTTGGTGAACATGAACCCCCTGCTGGAGCTGGACGGCTATTTTATTTTGATGGATGCCCTCGATATTCCCGGCTTGCGGCGACGCGCCTTCGGTTTTATCAAACGCGAACTGCCGCACAAGCTCCAAACCCTCCTGCCGCGCGGCGAGACCGCCCCGGCCACCCCGCCGGCTGATGAACCGTTGTTCAGCCGCGAAGAAATCCTGTTCACCATCTTTGGCTTTCTTTCGGCGCTGTACACCCTTTACGTGGTGTGGTTGACCCTGTTTATGTGGCAAGAACGGGTGGTCGGCGCGTTGGCCCGCCTTTGGCTTTCGGGCGGGTGGCCGGGACGGGGAGCGGTGGTTTCGGCCACCATAGCCGTAACGGTTGTGGTTGGTTTGGCGGCCGGCGCAACCTTGTGGCGCTGGGGCAATATTGTGTGGACCTGGCTGCAACGGCATAATTTTTTTGACCGGGAGCAAAATATCGTCTTGCTGCTGATACTGGGTGTGGCGTTGCTGGTGGGCGTTTCGCAGGGGCTGCCGGCGAACCACCCGCTTTTGCAGGCCATGTGGCTGCTTTCGATTGGCGTTGCGGCTGTGTGGAGCATCGTTGCGGTGTTAAAACAGTACGCCGGTTCAGAAATCCGGCCCAAATTTATGGGCCTTCTGGGGGCGGTGGGCTTGCTGCTGCCGGCGGCGGTGGCCGTGGCGGCGGGTAACCGGCCGGCAGCTCTCTTCTTCAGCCGGTTGGCCCCCCTGCCCCTGATTATCACGGCCTTTGCCGGACTGATTGACGTGGACTTGCGGCGCAGTCGCCGGTCGGCGCAAGGCGCGATGGTCGGCATCTTGCTGCTGGGCTTCGGCGGCGCGGCGATGGTCATCCGGCGCAGCCCGTCGGATGTGGCCGCTCTCTTAAACGGCGGCAGCGTCTTTGCCATGACCTTGTTCGGCGTTGGTTTTGTGCCGCTCGTGTCGGCCTATCGAAAGACAAAATTCGCCGTTCCGTGGGGGGTATGGGGGCTGGCGGCAACGTCTTTGTTGGGGTTCAACCTTGCCGCCGAGGCTGTCTCGCCGGTGGCGGGAAGGTTGATTTTTGTTTTTACGTTCAGTTTGTGGGCGCTTGGCGGGGTGGCTTATGTGGCGGCGGGCCGGCGGCTGCGGTTTGCTGCCGCCCATCGCGCCATTGAAGCCACCCTGACCGCCGAAGAACGGTTGCGGCTGGCTTTTGCCCACTTTTTCGAAGCCCTGTTCGACGGCTTTCGGCAGGCGTTTGGACATTTGTACGCCCGCGCCATCGACGATGACCTGGACGTCCTTTCTGTAACCGCCGATTGGGGCGTGCAAATTGACCGGGGGCGCGTGCGTGACCGGCTTGATTTGCAGAAATTGGCTATTTTAGACCAGGCCGCCCGTTATCAGGAAGTTTTGAGTCAAACCATTGACCTGATGGACAACTGGGCCGGCAGCCGGTTTATTATGCGAGCCGCGCAGGCCGCCTACGATAGCCTGCCCTGGCCGGAACGGGAGGTGTTGGGCCGGTATGTGTTGGCAAATACCGGCTGGGGGGGCGAAATCGCCGGCCAGTTTGCCGCCATTCGCACCGCGCAATTCCGGCTTTTGCGACAATTGCCGCTGTTTGCCGGGGCGTCGGCCCAAATGCTCGACCGGATTTTGACCGTCGCCCGGCGGCAAAGCGTATCCGCCGATACGGTTTTGCTGAAGCAGGGCAAGCCGTTTTCGTATTTTGCCCTCATCATCAGCGGCGAAATAGAGGCCTGGCGGGCAGATGTCGGGGCCGGCCGGAGCGCGTTGGTTGGTGAGTTGCGGCGGGGAGCCGCCTTTGGGCGAGAAATATTCCACGCCGGGCCGCTGACCGGCGCGCCGGTCAGTTATCGGGCCTCTGTGCCGACGGAGTTGCTGCTGGTTGAGGCCAAAATGATTCCGGCCCTGGTTGAGTCGGGCTTTTCGCTGGGCGATGCGGCTGTGATGTTGTCTGCATCGGCCCAAATGCTGCTTGAAATGCCCCTGTTCGCCGAATTTTCGCCGCAGCAAATTGAAGCGCTGCTGACCCGTATGGTCCAAAAAACAGTATCCAAAGGCGAAGCGATTATTGAGCAGGGGCAAACCAGACGCTATTTCTTCGTCATTCAATCCGGTCAGGTGGGGGTGCTGGCCCGAACCAGCGACGGCTCCCGGAAGATGGTGGCCAAACTGGGCCAGGGAGAACATTTCGGCGAGACGGCGTTGTTTATTAACCGGCCCTATGCGGCTACGGTGGTGGCCTTAACCGAAGTTCGGCTGCTGACACTGGACGAATTTACGTTTGACCGCCTGGTGGCAACCAGCCATCACATTGCCCATTACATCGAACAGGTTTCCAGTGGCCGGTTGCAGGATACGCGGCGGAAAATCGGAAGCAAACAATAAAAAGGAGCGTTCCATGAACTGCTGGCATTGCGAAAGACCCGCGCACGGCGTGTGCAGGTTTTGCGGGCGGGCGGTGTGCAAGGAGCATACCAAAACGTTGCCCTACATCACAAATTTGTATCATACCCAAAATGGCCGGTACAAGGCATTGGTTGTCGCCGAAACGTTGTATTGCGGCGTGTGCCGGCCCAAAGAAGACCCCATCAGCGTCAGTGGCCTGGATGAGTAGCGGTTTCATATTTTGGATTTTATGATGTTAAAAAACTATATACAGGGGCGTTTTTCTGGAAAACACAAGATGTTGTGGCGCTTTCGGTGATGAGTGCCGGCGAGATAGCATCGCTATGGTTTACATAAACGAGACGCGCTCAACCGGCCTGATGGGGGGGGCGCGAGAACAAAAAATTGCGCATCCACACGCTTAACAGGCCGCCCAGCAGGGCGCACGTAACCAGAATGGCGGCATAATAGCCTTTGATGGCCTGCGAGGTTGATGTGCCGATGGGGTTCAACGGGTGTTGGACAAGCCCCAGCAGGGGAACCAGTCCCATTACCAAAACGGCCAGCACCGTAAAGGCTGCCGCCGAAAATTTTGGGCTATCAACCAGATGGGCAACCGCCAAAACCAGAATTCCCACGCCCGCCGCCGCAAACGTAAACCGGGTGCGCGGTTCGTACCAGGCAATGTAAACCCCCCAGGCGGCATGAGTGGTAATCATACTGACCAAAGTATGCACCAGCCAAATCCCCACTGCGGCCCAAATAATTGCCTGCCCCCATTGATGCCACGCGCTGCGACGGCTAAAGAGAGCCGGCAGGTTGAACAACAAACTCACGGCCATCAGCAAAATGGCCGTGCGCACCAATGCGCCGTGCAAATAAACCAGCTTGACGGTGTTGCCCAGCGTTTTTTCTGCCGGAGAGAGCCATAATAAAATGCCCAGGAGTATCATTAACCCCGCAAACAGCCCGCCCATTTGCAATTTTGAGAGCGTTTTCATACCCACCTCGTTCGCAATTGAATTTTCAGGCAGTATAACACAGCCTGATTTTAAGGCAATTGTCATTTTGGAAAAATGAGG
>JAJRUC010000390.1 GCA_024278015.1 Chloroflexota bacterium | reverse complement strand
GTTCCGATATAACACTCCAACGTAGCGCGAGCCGGCCTGGAAATCGTTTTGGCCGTCTATCTCAAAGCCGGAAACATCCACCGCGATGACGTCGCTGCCGCTGATACCGTTGTTGCCGTCGTTGACGCCGCCATAGGCAAAGATGATGGGGTCGTACACTTTGCTGGATTCCGGCATGGTGAAGGTCGCTCTGGCGGCGGGAGCCATAATCGTGGCGCCGGGGTCGCCCAGCACTTGCAGGTTGTGGTCAATGATAAGTTGTTCGGTGTAGGTGCCGGCGGCCACTTTAATTTTGTCGCCGCTGACGCTTTGGTCAATGGCGTAGCTGATGGTGGCGCAGGCTGTTACGGAGCAATCGCCCGTGTCGGCGCCGGATGAAGCGTCAACGTAGCGGTTCAGGCCAGTGGTTAAAAATACTTCGGTGTTGTTTGTATTGCTGCCAGACGAGACGTTGCCCGTCGCCGAGCCGGGGTCGCCGACAGGCCAGACCGGGTCGGGATGGTCGGGGCCTTGAGCCGTAGCAGCCATCGGCACCAGCAAGGCCAGCAGTACAACGATAATGACGAAAATCTTTGGATTTTTCATAAAATTCCTGCCTCCTGAACAGAAACCATAATTCAACTAATTCCCCTGGTGGATTACAGCAGTCATAACGTTTGTAATTGGGTCGAATACCTCCTTGTTAGCTTTACATTGGGAACAAACAAAGTTTTTGTGCGCTTTGTCGCGCGGCCGAAAGGCCGGATAGTGCTTCGATGCAGCTTCCTGGTGTGGGCCGTCACAGGACATGACCAATGTTGCTGTGACGACCCACGTAAACCTAAACCCTCCATCCCTCTCCGGTGGTTGTCAATATTGCTTTACGGCGTGACCGTAAATTCCGATAAATAGCCGTACACGGTAAATGTGTAGTCTTCTATGGCGCGTTGCGCCCCCACCCCCCACCAGTATTCGCCGGGGCCGAGGGTGGCGTCGGCGTCAATGGCCCCATCGAAGGCCAACGACGTGCCCTGCACCGGCGTCGATTGCCACAGCGCGGCTTGCCCCTCGCCCTGGGCCACATCTACCCAGTACGTGGTGGCTTCCGGATAGCTTTCCCATTGGAAGACCAGCGGATTGGCCGCCGATAACGTGGCAGCGGTAATACCGGCCTCCGGTTTCGGGGCGACGGGCGCAAATCCCAGTAGCGATAAATCGATGGCCGGCAGGCTGGTTTCTGCGCCGTTTAAGGCAAAGACAGGCCCCAGCCAGCCCCAACTGATGGCTTGTTCCATATCCAGTTGATTGCTCTGGGCCTGATTGTTGAAAACGAGGGTGTATTTTTGGTCGCCGGCCGGCACATTGGCAAATACAAAACGACCGTCGGTGGCGGTAGTGGTTTGGGCTACCGGATTGGCCGCCGCATCTTCCAGCCAAATGGTTATGCCGGCGTTAATGGGCGTGTTGTTCAAAAGGATTTGCCCGGCAATTTGCCCGGTTGATGGCGTGGATGTGGCGGTGGGCAATGCCGTTGCTGTGGGTGTGGGCAGCAGAGTGGCGGTGGAAATTGGCGTTTCGGTGGCAGTGGCGGTTGGGGGCGGTGTCGGTGACGGCGGCAGGGTTGTGGCCGTGGCCGTGGCTTTCGGCGATGGCGGCAGCGGGGTGGCGGTGGCTGTTGTCGTGGGTAGTATGGCGGTGGGGGGCAAGGGCGTAGCGGTTTCATCAACGGGCGTATCGACGGCGGTGGGGGCCGATAACGTGGCCGGGTCAGTTTGTAAGGCGATGACTTCCGGTTGAGATTTGCTGATGGGCCGGGGTAGCGGCGTGGGCAAGGGTGTAAAGGTGGCCGGGGGAATATATTTCGGCGTGGGCGGCGCCGTATTTTCGTATCGAACTATCGCTGCCGGCTGTGACTGCTGAGGTTTGTCAGGTAATGCAACAATTATAAACAAGCCCACAGCCAGCCCCAGCAGCGCAATGGCGCTTCCGGCCAAAAAAAATATTCCTGTCAAAAGCCAGCCGCTGGTCTTTAACTTCATCGGTGAGAACCTTTAAGATGAAAGTGGATAACTTACTGTATCAGCCCTTTTTCCCAAAAAACAGCCAGTGTCCGCTGAACATCATCATTTGCATGACCCGCTTCAATGCCGGAAAATGTATCCAGGATTTTTTGCGTTATGTCAGCTAGGGCGTGCTTTCCGTCGCACAAATCCCAAATTAATTTTGCTGTCGGGTTCAAAATGTGGACAGCTTCAGCGTTTGCGCCGTATAGCAAGGTTTCTTCGCCAATTTCTTTAGTGGCTATGTCCGGGTTTCGGACCGGGTTCCGGGTTTTCATTAGCGCTCTTTAACGCAGGAATCAAAATCAGATTAAAATACTGCAACTAGCTTAACTTATTTTGATGTGAATTTAATAGATAAAAGGTATGAATTTGGTTTGAATGTTGGGGGAACCCGCGGAGTTAGCAAAATAAAATTGTGAATAGTGAATTATCAAGGCTGAATGGTGAAGTCGTCTTTGCGCCTTTGGCTTTTCGGGAATGCAGGAGGTTTGAGAAAATAACTACCATGGTGGGGGGAGCGTATTGCGTTGTCTCTACGAAAAAACCCATCACACCCGATACAAAATATCAATATACCGTTTCAGCAAATCATCCACCAACCCGCGCATGGGCAGAGTTGCCGCCAAGCCGTACACCGGCGCCATTGTCCCTTCGTCCTGGGGATTTTCCTTGACGTATGCCACCGAATCCCGCAAATCGGACAAAAATCGCTCGGCGACGCCGGGCTGGGTGTGGCGCAGGGTGATGGCAATATGCACCGCCGACGGTTTGTGCAACCCGTTCAAACGCCATCCGCGCCGGGTCATCTGCTCCATAATCTGATATACATTCAGCGCATCCGACGCGAAGGCAATCACCCACAGCGGATTGCCCAAAATGCGCAATTCGGGAATTTCAATGATGCCTGCTTTGATGACCGCCGCCGTTTCCAGAATGCGCCGCGCCGCGTCCAGATAGCCCGCTTCGCCGATGGAAACCAGCGCCGCCCAGCACGCCGCGCTGAGCGCACCGGGTCCGCTGCCCGCCAACGTGGGGGAAAAATACAGCCCGCCCGACCATTCGCCGGTGGTGTAAT
>JAJRUC010000389.1 GCA_024278015.1 Chloroflexota bacterium | reverse complement strand
GGGGGGAAGTTAGCTCCTCCCCCGATGTCGGGGGAGGGGGGAGGGGGTAGAACACCGTGGTTTACCGCAGCTGCGTAAGTCCTGCATGTGTATCACTTCTGTGGCTTGTAGCGGGGAAGCGGCGGTCGACAATCAAAATAACCGGGCGGCAGATAATGCCCAAACTCCCGTCTGAGCGCGGCCATTCGCCCGGTTTGTCTTCCGGAGAGGGGATGAACCCGTCAATCGGCGCTGTACAACTCAAGAATATCCCGATTGGCGTTGACGTTCTGCAAAAATTTTTGGCGCAGGTTTTCATCGCTGATGGCGGCGGCCTGTTTTTGCAGGGTGTGGTGAGCCTGGGCCAAAACAGTTTCGGCGCGGGCCGGCCCGTCGGGGGAGCCGTTGGCGGTGGCCTGCAAAACGCGGTAGCAGGTCAGGTAAACTTGCAGCGGGTACTCAATCCCTTCGACGCCGTTGGTTTCAATCCAGCGCATAATTTCTTCGATGTGGGTTTGCGCCTGTTGCGGATTGTTTTGGGCCAGCGCCACCCGGCCCAGGCCGGCCAAATCATCAATGGACAGACTGTGCTGGCCCAGTTCCCGGCGCAGGCGCAGGGCGCGGTTGTAAGTTTCGTGGGCGGCATCAAGATCACCCAGGCTTTCCAGAGTGTGGCCCAAATAGGTCAGGCTGTAGCCCTGCCCGCTCCGGTCGCCGATTTCCTGTTGAATGGACAGGGCTTGCTCGCAGTATTTTCGGGCGGTCTGATTATTGCCCAGGTCGTGATACACCAGCCCCAGATTAACCAGGCTGACCGATTCGCCCCACCTGTCTCCAATGGTCAGGCGAATACCGAGGGCGCGGTCATGATAATCGCGTGCGGTTTCGTAATCGCCCAGGTCGCAATAGACCGTGCCCAGATTGCCCAGGGTGATGGTTTCGCCGCGCCGGTCGCCGATGGTGCGGTAAATGGCTACAATCTGCTCAAAATAATCGCGTGCGGCAGAATAGTTGCCCAGTTCGTAATGGCTGCCGCCCAGCATATTCAGGCTGTCGGCTTCGCCTTGCCGGTGGCCGATGGCCCGGTAGATGTTCAACGCTTTTTGGTAATATTCCTGGGCCGCCGGGTAGTTGTTTTGGTACAAACAGGCCTGGCCCAGGTAGTACAGGCTGCCGGCTTCGGCCTGACGATTGCCGGTGGTTTGCGACAGGGTCAGGGTGCGTTCCAGTTGCTTGCGGGCCGCTTCGTATTCACCCTGCCGCCACAATATTCTGCCCCAGGTGATGTATCCTTCGGTTTGACCGGCCTGGTCTTCAATGCGCTCGGCCCGTGTGACGGCTTGCCGGGCCGCCGTCAGGGCGGCGGGGTAATCGCTGATGACTTCAAAGTAGTTGGCCTGCCGCAAGGCGACTTGCGCCCCGCGCCGGTCATCTTGCATGGCTTCAACCAGGCCGGTCAGGGCGGCCAGATCTTCCAGTTGCGCGTCGCGTTCGCCGCGCAGGTCGTTCACCGATTCCCGCAGCAAAAGCAGGTCGTAGCGGGTAGACAGGTCATCCGGCGGGGTCAGGGCCAGCGCCCGCGAGAGATAATCGGCGGCTTCTACATTGGCAAACCGGGCGGCGGCCTGTTTGCCGGCCAGATGCAGGTAACGGCGTTCCCGCTTCGGTTTGCCGGCCTGATGCCAGTGATGCACCAGCAGCGAATAGTAGGGGGCCAGGGCGGCTTCAAGGGTTTCCGGGGCAGCTGCATCAAGATTGCGGCGGGCATTTTCTTCGTACAGCAGGGCCACGGTCTGATGAAGTTGGCGGCGCTGGGCGTAAAGCAGGGTTTGGTAGGCCACCTCCTGGGTGATGATGTGCTTGAAGATGTAGGTTAGTTCCGGTTCCGGCAGGTCTAACGGTTCCAGGTCGAGTTTGCCCAAATCGCTGAGATAAACCTTCAGCAGCTTATCGACAATTTCGGTGTGATGTTGCAGCGTATCGCGCAGGGTGGCGTAGGCAAAGGTGCGCCCGATGGTAGCCGCCACCTTCAGCGTTAATTGCGCTTCCGGGGCCAGGCGGTCGATGCGGGCCAGGACAATGCCCTGCACGGTGTCGGGCAGGTTCAGGTCGGCCGGGTTGCCGGTTAAGCGACAGCGGCGGGCTTCGGGGGGGCCTTCGATGACCAACGCGCCGCTATCAAGCAGGGCGTAAATCAACTCTTCTGCAAAGAAGGGGTTGCCGGCGGCCTGCACTTGCATCAATTCGACGATGGCCGGGGGAAGCGCCTTGATAGCCACGCCCAGCCGGGAGGCGGCCAGAGCCAGGGTATCGTCCGGCGTGAGAGGAGTCAGAGTCAGTTTACCGGCCTCCGGCATAGCAGCCAGAGCCGCCGGTTCCGGGAGGTGGGCATCGTCTTCCAGCGGGCGCATAATGGCAACAAGTAGTAGCGGCGCGCGCGCCGCAGAGAGGCCGCGAGCCACTTGCAGGGCCAGCTTCCACGAAAGCGAATCGAGCCAGTGGGCGTCTTCCAGCACCAGCACCAGGGGCCGTTCAATGGCCCAGGTGTTCAGCAGTACCAGCAGCAGCGAGACCAGACTCTCGTGCCGCAGTTCCGCATCCATCGAGCGGGTCAGGTCGTTTTCAGCCATAAGCGAACCTTCCAGTTGCAAAACATCGTTCAGCAAGGGGATACGTTCACTCAGCGAAGGGACAACATCGTTGACATAATCTACAACCTGCTGCCGGCGTTTTTCCGGCTCGTCAATTTCTTCCAAATCAAAGAACGAGGTGAAGACATCGCGCCAGGCGCGGTAGGGGGTGTGCTGCTCAATACTGCGCCCGTAGCCCGGCAGGCCCACCATGCCCCGTTCATGCAACAGGGCGGTCAGTTCGTCAATGAGCCGCGATTTACCGATGCCGGCTTCCCCCTCTACCAGCAGCACCCGGCTTTGCCCGGCCTGCACGTCGTCCAGCAGGGTTGCCAGGCGGTCTTTTTCTGCCCGGCGGCCAATCAGCCGGCCCTGTTTGGTTTCAGCCGGTTTGGATGCGGTTTTATCGGTGGGCGCGTAAACGCGAATGAGGCCGGCTTTGCCTTTAACCCGCACCGGCGGCAGGGCCTTGAAGGCCAACACAGAGCGGGCGTAGCGGTACGTTTCGTAATCGCAGCGAATGACGGCTCCCGGCTCATCTGATTGCCGGGCCTGGGCCGCCGCGCCCATCAGCCGGGCCGCAAGGTTGACGGTGTCTCCCATAACGGTGTATTCGCGGCGGGTGTGGCCGCCCACCGGCCCGGCGAAGACTCGTCCGGTGGTGAGGCCGATTGACAGCCGCAGCCCTTGTTCGGCGGCCACCCGGCGCAAATCGAAGGCGCAACTGCCGGCCCGGCCGGGGTCATCTTCATGAGAGAAGGGGGGCGCGCCAAACAAGGTAATGAGGACGGTGCCTTTGTCATCGACGGCCACTTTGTTGATGCTGCCTTCGTAGCGATAGATGATGTTTTGGGCGGTGTAGATAAATTGCTGAAGTTGTTCGACGGGGTTGGGGCGGGTGTAATCCAGCCCGCCGATGCCGATGAACAGGACGCTCATGCGCCGCAGTTCGGCCAGCCATGCGGCCTGTCCGGCGGTTAGCCGGGAGGTGACTGCGCCCGGCACGTAAGCCTGCAAAACTTCAAGCAGGGCATCGGGGCGGCTAACCTGGGCCAGATTGGGCTGGACGAGGGGCCGGGGAGGCAACGCCCGCGCCGTCATCATGGCTTCTGCTTCCGGGCTGAGGATGATTTGCCCCCGTTCCGCCCGATGTTCGGCTGCGGCCACCTGGCGCAGGGGGTCTCCGGCCACAATGTATTCCCAGCGCTTGAACCGTCCGCC
>JAJRUC010000388.1 GCA_024278015.1 Chloroflexota bacterium | reverse complement strand
TTAATTTCAGTGATACGTTCCACCTCATCGCCCCAAAACTCAATGCGGTAGGCCATATCGTTGTAGGCCGGACGCACTTCCAGGGTATCGCCCCGCACCCGAAACGCGCCGGGCCGCAGGTCGTAGTCGTTGCGCTGGTAGTGAATATCAACCAGATGGCGCAATGCTTTGTCTCGTTTGCGCACTTCGCCCACATCAAACTGAATGTTGGCCTTGCCGTATTCGGCGGGGTCGCCCAGGCCGTAAATGGCGCTGACGCTGGCGACAATAATCACGTCGCGCCGGGTAGAGAGGGCTTCGGTGGCGGCCAGGCGCAGGCGGTCAATTTCCTCATTGATTTTGGCGTCTTTTTCAATGAAGGTGTCGGTGCGGGGGATGTAGGCTTCGGGCTGGTAATAATCGTAGTAACTGACAAAATATTCCACCGCGTTATCCGGGAAAAAGTCCCGAAATTCGCGGTAAAGCTGGGCGGCCAGCGTTTTATTGTGGGCCATTATCAGCGTGGGCCGCTGAAGTTCCTGAATGACATGGGCCATTGAAAAGGTTTTGCCGGTGCCGGTGGCCCCCAAAAGCACCTGGTGTTTCAGCCCCTGTTTCAGGCCGTCAACCAGTTCTGCAATGGCTTCGGGCTGGTCTCCCGCCGGCTGGAAGTCGGATGCCAGTTTAAATTGAGTCATCACCTCTCCTGATTATACAGAACATTCGTTCTGGCGGGTATTATATCAAAACCGGGCCGAAAGCCAAAATTGATTGGGGGTGATTATTCCACAAAGTGTTCCAGCCGAAACCCGTGTCCGCGCACGGTAATGACGTAGCCGGTATCGGGGTCTGCCTCGGCGATGCGTTCTCTCAGGCGGCGGGCCAGGGCGTCGATGGCCTGTTCAGAGACGCCGTCGGCTTCCTCTTCCAGCCAGACGGTGGTCACAATGGTATCCCGGCTGACAACCCCCCCCTTGTGAGCAAAAAGCAGCTCCAGCAGCCGGAACTGGGCCAAAGACAGGGGCGGGTTTAATTCTGTGCCGGCTACCCACACCTGCTTGGTAGCGGAGGCCATTTTTATTTCAGGCTGTTTTGTTTGGGAGATGAACAGGGGGGCCGTAGCGTCGGCATCGACAAAAACCATGCGGCAACCCAGGGCAATGCCAATCTGGTCGCCGTCTTTCAGGGTGTGGCTGGTATGGGGGGACAATTGTTGGCCGTTGACGAAGGTGCCGTTTTTGCTGCCCAAATCTTCCAGGCAATAAACCTCGCCCTGGCGGGTAATTTTGGCGTGGTGGCGAGAGATTTGCCGTTCATCGACGGCAATGTCGCAATCGGCGCCGCGCCCGATGAGGGTGACAGGCGCATCCAGTTCCCAGTTTCGGCGGGTGGTGTTACCTTCCTGTACCAGCAGAATGGCAAAGGGGTCGCTCATAATTTCAACTCCTTCATAACGCGCTTGACATATAGCTACAGATGGGTTAAATTCCACACAGACAGTTGTATCGAAAAATGCCCGTTTTAAAAATTTTCGTCCTGAAATTATCTCAGGTTTACGCTAAATTCTATGTTTGAACCGCTTGCTCCCGGAACAACGCTCTGGTCTCGATACCATATTCTGGAACTGGTGGCCCGTGGCGGCCAGGGTTCCATCTACAAAGCCGAAGATGTTCGGCTGGCCGGACGGCTGTGCGCCATTAAAGAAGTGGTAGCGGATTTAAGCGCCTCCAAAGAATATCAGGAGCAATTGCAGGAACAGTTTCATCAGGAGGCCAGCGTCCTGGCCCGGCTGGACCATCCCAATTTGCCCAAGGTGTCTGATTTTTTCTTTTACAACGGGCGCGATTATCTGGTGATGGATTTTATTCCCGGCCGCGATTTACGGGAAATCATCGAAGAGCATCGGGCCGAACAGACCTTCATCACAGAAAAAAAAGTGCTGGAATGGGCCAACCAGATTCTGGATGCCTTAATCTATTTGCACAGCCAGGTTCCCCCTATTTTACACCGCGATATTAAACCGGCCAATATTAAACTCACGCCCAGCGGCCCCCTGAAACTGGTCGATTTTGGTCTGGTCAAAGTGATGGCCCCCGACGATAATCGCACCGTAACCGTGCTGCAAGGCAAGGGGACGGTTCAATACACGCCGATGGAGCAATACGGCGGCGATACCGGCCACACCGATGCCCGGTCTGACGTGTATTCGTTGGGGGCCACTCTGTTTCATCTGCTGACGTTATCGCCCCCGCTGGAGGCCAAAGAGCGTTTCCTGTATCCTCAAAAACAGCAATCGTTGCGAGCCGTCAATCCGGCGGTGACGCTCCAGACCGAAGAAGTGATTCTGCACGCTTTAAAGATGCACCCCAATGACCGCCCCAAAGATGCGCAAACCTTCAAAAAAGAGTTGTTGGGCCGGCAGACTATTTTTGAGGGAAGCGTGGTGACCAGTTTGTGGAGCCGGGAACTGCAAACGGCCATCACTCAAAACAAAACGCTGCTGGCCGTAGTGGGTGTTTTGCTGGCGTTGTCCATCATCATCACCGCCTTTGCCCCGGCCCTGCCCCCCGGCCCCTAGTTTTGGGCCTCGTCCGCTTCCTCTTTTTCCTCAAAAGAATTTTGGTATCTGGCTTTGAGGGCGTTGAACAAGTAGACACTCCCCAGCCCCAGCAAGGCAAAACCGAGCGTGACCAGCGGCGTTACCCAATGACTGCGCGTGTTCCGGCGAATTAATGGTCCCAGACCGTCCACCTCGGCCAGTTGCACCGCGAAGATGCCGTACAGCACGTAGCCAACCAGACCGGAAGCGACCACCAGCAACGCCGGCCACAGCCGAATTTCCAGAGGGGCGGTGCCGGCGGTAGCCATAAAAAAGACAATCGTACTTGCCACAACCAGCATCAGTAACGAGAGCGTCAGGTCAACAGAGATGACGGCGGGCGGCTGCGGCGGCGGCACCGGGGTGGCGCTGGGCAGGGGCGTGGGCGACGGCATTTCGGTGGGGGTGGCGCTGGGCAGGGGCGTGGCCGACGGCGTTTCGGTGGCGGTGGGCGTGGCCGTGGCGGTGGGCGTGGCCGTGGCGGTGGGCGTTTCAATGGTGATGGTCGGCCCTTCGATGATAATTTTGCCCGATTGGGTGGCCTCGCCACTCTCGGCGGTAATTTCCAGCGTCCCTTCCCGGTCAACGGTGATGACTGTCTCGGCCACGCCATCGATGGTTGAAACCACCAGGGGGGCCAGTTCCAGCCCCTCTTTGGGATAACTGCGTTTGAAGGAAACCAGGGTGTTATCCGGCACCGGATTGCCGTTTTTATCTGCAATGACGCTGGTGCGCACCGTTAGCCGCGCGCCGGGCGTAATTTCAACTTCT
>JAJRUC010000387.1 GCA_024278015.1 Chloroflexota bacterium | reverse complement strand
CACAGTTCCAGCGCGGGCAGGCCGTTTTGCAAATGCTCCTGCAAGAAATGATGATGCGCATCGAAGGCATTAATCAAATATTCGTTGAGGGTTGCTTCTCCAAACTCATTGTAATCGTTGGCAAAGGGGCCGGTGATGATGACGAATGAGGCGGAAACGCGCACCAGCTCATCCACAAAATTGCGCCGCAGCGCCTCCGGCAAATGCTCCAGGGTGTCCACGGTGATGACCACATCGAAGCTGTTGTCCTTAAACGAAAGGCGCGTGCCGTCGCTTTGCAGGCTGACGGCTGCGGTTATGTTGAGGTTGGCGGTTGTAACCCTGTATTCCGGCAGAAACTTCCAGGCTGTGGGCGCGCCGCCGACATCCAGAATGTGGACGGGGCTTTCCGGGCGGGCGGCCTGAATAATATCGACGGCTTCTTTTACGTCCCGGTAGCGTTGGTACTGGTCGAAGGGGTATCGCAATCGGGTTAATTCGGCTTCGGTTTGTTTATCGATAGTCACTCTCGAACAGCCTCTTTCAAAAATTTGGCGCGTTGTCAAAACAGGCCCGCTTTATTCCACTGTCCATTGGCCGTTGGCGGTCATCAGGCCGTATTGTTCGCCATTGCCATGCGCTATCCGAAAGGCATAGAGCTGCTCGTGGTAATCGTACATAGTCGCATTTTGCCCATCCTGAACAGCCACCGACACATAATACGTCCCTTCCAGAAACGGCAGGCGTTTGACCATATACCGCACCCGTCCACGCCCCTGCACGGCGGGAATATCCACCCCGGCCACCTGCGTGTTGGGGCCGGTGATTAAAACACCTTCGCTACTATGAATGGCTATCCCAAAAACAGGCCGTTTTTCTCTTTGCATGGCGTGGTACTGCACTTCGATGATGAACGGCTTGCCGGTGTCAAAGTGAGTTCGCTCAACGTCCTGACCGTCCAAAAACCGCACCCGCTCAATGCGCACCGGCATTTCGGGCTGATTGTCCGTTGATGAAGCCGGGTTTTGGGGTGTCCCCCGCTCGTAAACGGCCTCCAGATAGCGACTGGTCACATCTTCAGTGGGGCCATCGGCGATGATGTGACCATTCTGCATCCAGATAGAACGTTTGCACACCCGGCGCACCACTTCAACGCTATGCGAAACCAGCAGGATGGTCATCCCCTGCCGTTTGAGATGCCCAATTCGCTCCAGGCACTTGCGCTGAAAATGCGCGTCGCCCACAGCCAGCACTTCATCCACCAGCAAAATGCCGGGGTCGGTGTGGATGGCAATAGAGAAGCCCAGGCGCATCAACATACCCGTCGAATAATGTTTGACCGGCACATCGATATATTTTTCCAGTTCCGAAAAATCGACAATGGCATCGAACCGCTTCTGCAACTCGGCCCGTTTCATGCCCAAAATGGCTCCCTGCAAAAAGATATTTTCCCGGCCGGTCAAATCGACGTGAAAGCCGGCGCCCAATTCCAGCAAGCCCCCCACCCGGCCGTTCACCTGAATTTCTCCGGCGGTTGGAAACAGGATGCCGGAAATCAGTTTGAGCGAGGTGCTTTTGCCGGTTCCGTTGGGGCCAACCAGGGCCACGGTTTCGCCCCGCTCAATCTCCAGACTAACGTCCTTCAAGACCCAAATTTCCTGGGCGGCCTGTTTTTGTCTCCGCCACAAGCTGACGAATATTTCCTGAAAAGAACGCGCCCGGTGAATGTTCAACCGGAATTTTTTTGAAACGTTGGTAAATTTTATGGCGGTGGTCACTGGTGTTTATCCATCGTCCTGTCTACAAAATACAACACGAAGGGCGAAGAACAGTTGACCTCTGGGCTTGCTGTTCCCCAACCTTCGCTGCGATCAATTTCTACCTGAAACTCAATGCGCCGGCGACGGCTATTGCTTCGCCCGCGCCGAAAACTTCAGCCCGGCGGCCACAAACACGGCCCCGACCACAAACAAAATCCACCATGTGTATTTTACCGCGCCGGTGGGCGGCAGTTGGGCCGGCGCCGAAGCAGCGGCGGCTTGCGGCCGGGCCGTCGCCGTTGGTGCGGGCTGCGCGGTGGCTGTGGCCGGGACAGCGGTCCGGCCGGCGGACGGCTCCGGGGTGGGCGTTACGCCGCCCACCGGCGCTGCCGTTTGAAGCACAACCCCACCGGCCGGCGGCGCGCTGTAATAGTTCAGATTTATGGTCACGTTGTTTGCGCCATCGACATAAACCGTTACCGGCGCCTGGGCGGGCGCGGCATTACCGCTTAAAACCAACTCAACCGTATACTCGCCCGCCGCCACATTCGAGAGGGAATAATCGCCAAACGAATCCGTCGTCACGGTCACATCATTGATTCTCACAACAATTCCGGCGCCGGCCCGGCCGGTACTCAGGTCGGTGACGGCGCCCAGTATTTTGGCCTGGGGCAATCCGCCACCACCACCGCCCTCCCCGCCGCCGCCGCCAACCGGCGTGGGCGTGGGCAAGGTTTGAAAGCGTTCGGTGCCGGCCCAGGCTGAATTGGGATTAACCAATTGTCCCGCAGCGGTCAGCAGAAGCGCCAGTCCAATTATGACCAGATAGTGAGCATAGGGTTTCAGTTTGAACATAACCGTCATTTCCTCTCTTGCAAACCGGTTTCGGGTTTCGAGCCACAACCGCGCCCCCCGATTACCCGTCCATTTTAGCGCAAAATTATAAAAAACGCATATCTCAACTTCAATAACGATAACGAATCACTTGAACAGCACTTCAATTTCCCGGTCAACCGCCAGCGATATATCGAAGGTCAGGATATTATCCGCGTCCGGCCCCGCAGCCGGGGCGGGGACGGCCTGAAGCACCCGGCTTTGGGGCGGCAACGCAATTTGCACCCGCACGTTGTTCGCTTGCGTGCCCGCCTGCTTCTGCACCAGCAGCCGATACCGCCGGCCTTCGGCGGTTTGTTGCAGCACCGCCGGCGGCAGGGTGTATTCAAATTCAGTTTCAACTGCCTGCCCATGCGGAATCAAAACCAATGTTCCCCACACTGCCTTGCCCCCTTCCGGCGAAAAATCGACCACGCGGGCCGGTTCGTCCCGCCCACTGACCAAAAATTTGCCTTCAATGGCGTGCGGTGTGGCTTTTTGCAGTTGACTTTCCAACGGCGCATAAACCCGCAGGTAATCCCAATAACATCGATTCATAATGGCCCAATAGTCATCGCCGTAGCGGGAGGTCTGGGCGCAGGGTTCGCTGCCCCGGCTGTTATTTTGCTGCTTAACCGTTAGGCGAGCGGTTGGTTGGGCCGGGTCTGTCAGATTGACGGTGTAGCGGGCCGATGTTTCGCTGACGCCGTTTACTTTGTTAAAGCCCACATTGGCGTCAACCACCATCAGATAATCGCCGGCGGCGGGCCGAATGGCCCCGGCCCAACCCAGGCCGCTGATGACCGCCTGCGAATCGGCGGCGGCCAGCCAGACCTGCACATGGCGTTCATCAAGGCTCTGCACCACCGCCGTGAGTAATCTTTCCCAATCGACGCTGCCCGGTTGTTTCTCCACCCGGTTTCGGGCCGAGGCCACCAACTGGCTGACAAAGTTTTTTCGATTGCGCCACCATTCGGGGTCTGTGCCTTCTTTTTGCTTGCCCGCCGACCAGCTCAACCGAATCAGTGCGATGATGTTGTCGCCGGTGGCCGGTTCATCCCAATTGGGAATCTTTAACGGGGCCAGGGCCGACACTACGGCCTGCAAGGCGAGTTGGTCCAGGGCAATAACGCCATCAATTT
>JAJRUC010000018.1 GCA_024278015.1 Chloroflexota bacterium | reverse complement strand
CCTCGCAATGACAGCTCCCCTGAATTTCCCGAAAGCCGCCGCGTTTCAAAAGGCTGTTTTGAAAACCTGCCCCAAAAGTTTTTGTGGAAAATGACATGCCGTAGGGGCACGCCGCAGCGTACCTCTACATTCCCAGGCGAAAATATTTTTTGTCAAGCAACTTTACCCCGTTCGGGGCACACGTGCAACAGCCCTGCCGCAGGGGGGGCATTTCAGGTTGGGGGGAATAAAAGTGAAATGCGCCACCCCTGCCCGAATATTTATTGTCAGGACTTACGCAGTTGCGGTAAATCACGGTGTTTTACCCCCTCCCCGCTTCGCGTCCCCCGCTGTCGGGGGAGGAGCTAATTCCCCCCACTTGAGGGCGCGAAGCGGTTTCTTCATCAAGGACTGAGGGGGGTAAAATGTTGCAACTGCGTAAGTCCTAATTGTGTTACTACCAAAATCAGTCTCAATCAGGTGTGATATTCGGCGTTGATTTCTACATATTTATACGACAAATCGCACGTCCAGTACACCGCCGCCGCCTGCCCCACACCCAGGTCCACCTCGATAGTGACCTCTGTGGCGGCTTGCAGGGCTGCGTTAAGCGCCGCCGCATCGAAGGGCAAAGGCCGCCCGTCAGCCACAAGTTGCGCCCGCGCATCCGACGCGGCCAGCCACAGCGATGTTTGCGCCGGCTCAACTGCCGCCCCGCTGCGCCCCACCGCCGCCAAAAAACGGCCCCAGTTCGGGTCGTTGCCGAAAATGGCCGTTTTGGACAGGGGCGAAGTGGCAATCGCCGCCGCTGCTTGCCCGGCATCGGTCTCTGTGGCGGCCCCCGTCACGCGAATTTCCACCAGTTTGGTGGCCCCTTCGCCGTCGCGGGCAATCATCTTCGCCAGGTTAATGCACACCTCGGCCAACGCTGCCCCAAACGCCGAAAGCGCCGGCCCGGCCAACGGCCGGCCCCCGGCCCCGCCGGAAGCCATCGCCACAACGGTGTCGTTGGTGCTGGTATCGCCGTCAACGCTGATGCGGTTGAAGCTCACCCCCACCGCCCGCTGCAAGGCCGCGTCCAAATCTGCCGCTGCCAAAGGCGCATCGGTGACAACGGCGCCCAGCATGGTAGCCATATTGGGGTGAATCATGCCGCTGCCTTTGGCAATGCCCCCGATACGGACGACGCGCCCGCCGGCCAACTCCACCCGCCGAAAAACCGCCTTCGGCGCGGTGTCGGTGGTCATAATCGCTTCGGCGGCCAACGCGCCCCCCGCCGCCGAAAGGGTCTGCGCCGCCAGCGCAATGCCGGCGCCAATTTTCGGCATGGGCAGCGGCGCGCCGATAACGCCGGTACTCATCACAAACACGCTGTCCGGCGGCAGGTTAAGGGCCGCTTCGGTTTGGCGGGCCATGCTTTCCGCATCGCGCAGCCCTTGCTCGCCGGTAACGGCGTTGGCGTTTCCGGCATTAATCAGCACCGCCCGCAAGCCGGCGCCGCCGGTGCGGGCCAGCAAACGGCGGTCGTACTGCACCGGCGCGGCCTGAAAGACATTGGTGGTAAATGCCGCCGCCCACACGCAGGGCCGGCCGGCCGCAATCAGGGCCATATCGGGTTTGCCCGATTGCTTCAAACCGCAAGTGATGCCGGTCGCTTCAAAGCCGGGTACGCGGGTAATGGCGTTTAAAATCATGGTCGGGACTCCTTTCGGTTTCGAGTTTCGGGTTTAGCGCGCCGTGACACAGGTTGTTATTACGGCGGTTTCATCGCACGCCTTCAGTTTGGGACAAAAGATGCAGTCCTTCAGGATTTTGCGCGGCAATATTTCTTTTTGCGTCACCGAAAATCCCAGCTTCAAAAAGAAATCCGGTTTGCGGGTAAGGGCGAAGACGGCGGGCAAATTCAGGCCGGCCGCCTCGGTCAGCAGATGTCGCACAAGGCGCCGCCCGATGCCCTGCCCCTGCCGGGCGGGGTCAACCACCAGCGAGCGAATTTCGGCCAGGTCTGCCCACAAAATCGAAAGCGCCCCCATGCCCACAATGTGCCCGTCCACTTCAGCCAGCGCCCATTCCCGAATGGACTGGTACACATCCCCTGCCTGCCGGGGCAAAATTTCGGCCTGCCGGGCATAATCGTTCAAAAGAGGGAGCATCGCCGGCACATCAGCCGGCCGGGCCGGGCGCGTGGTAATGGCCTGCGGCTGGAGATTGAAGTTTAAAATACTTTGTTGTAACGGGCGACTATCGGTCTTTATGGTTTGGTGGGTCATTCGGTTATCCTTTACCACGCCTTCTTAAATGCGGCGGTCAGTTTTTCCAGCAAGATGTCAATTTCGGCGCGGGTGATTACCAGTGGCGGCAGCAGCCGAACCACCTTCGGCCCGGCGGGGATGATGAGCAGCCCTTGCCCCTGCGCAGCCCGCACCACGTCGGCGGCGGGGATGGTGGTGACGAGGCCCCACATCAACCCCGCCCCGCGCACCGCCGTGACCGCCGGTTGGGTTCGGGCCAACGCCTCCAGTTTTTGATGCAGGTACTCGCCTGTTTGCCGCGCGGCGGCCAAAAATTCGGGTTGGCTGACAAGGCCGAAGACGGCCCGCGCCACCGCGCTGACAAACGGCCCGCCGGCAAAGGTGCTGCCGTGGTCGCCGGGGGTTATGGCCCCCGCCACGGCCTGGGTCAGCAGGATGGCGCCCATCGGCAGGCCGCCGGCCAACGGTTTGGCAATGGTCATGATGTCGGGCGACACATTGGCGGCCTGATGCGCCCACAACGCGCCGGTGCGGCCCAG
Organism: Chloroflexota bacterium; assembly: GCA_024278015.1. Lineage (GTDB taxonomy): Bacteria > Chloroflexota > Anaerolineae > 4572-78 > 4572-78 > JAJRUC01. The sequence goes on along the minus strand of JAJRUC010000018.1, from coordinate 1,895 downwards.
GCCGCACTGCACCTCATCAAAGATGAGCAGCGCGCCGGTTTCGTCACAGCGCCGGCGGAGCGCGGCCAAAAATTCGGGGCGGGCGGGCGTAACGCCCCCTTCACCCTGCACCGGCTCCACAATCACGGCGCACGTTTGGCCGTTTATGGCCGCCCGCGCCGATTCGATATTGTTGAATTCGGCGAAGCGCGCGCCGGGCATCACCGGCTCAAAGGGGGCGCGGTATTTTTCCGTCGCTGTGGCGGCCACGGCCCCCATCGAGCGCCCGTGAAACGAGCCGCTAAAGGCCACAATACCGGTTTTGTCATTTTTCTGTAAAATGACGCGGGCGTATTTGCGGGCAAATTTAAACGCGCCTTCGTTGGCCTCTGAACCGGAATTGCAAAAGAAAACCCGGTCGGCAAAGGAAGATTGGCACAAATCGCGGGCCAGCAGGGTCATGGGCCGGTTGTGATACAGGTTAGAAAGGTGAATTGGCCCGCGCCCGGCCTGGGCCAGGGCGGCCAGCACCGCCGGGTGGCCGTGGCCCAGAGCGTTGACGGCAATACCGGAACCGCCATCCAGATAGCGATGGCCCGCGCCGGCGATAAGCCACACGCCGTCGCCGCCGGTAATGACGAAATCGGGCCGCGTGTAGGTTTGCAGCACGTACTGCTTTTCAAGCGATATAATCGCTTCGGGGGGAAGGGAGGATGAACCTTTGTCGGTCATGAGATTTTCCTGTCTTGTTGGTTATTGGTGATTAGAGATTGGCAATTGGGACGGTCCGGGTTAATCGGGTGCCGAAGCCGGTTTGCAACCCGGCCAAATTGGTAATGCGCACCGTGGGCACGCCACTGCTTACGCCCCGCAAGGCGGAGTTAATTTTGGGAATCATGCCGTTGCAGATGGTGCCGTCGGCAATCAACGCTTCGGCTTCGATGATGGTCAGTTGGGGCAAAACCTGCCCGGTTTGCAATACGCCGGGCACGTTGGAAACAAAAACCAGCTCATCGGCGCGCAGGGCCACGGCCAGGGCCACGGCCACATGGTCGGCATTAACGTTGAAGATACTGCCGCCGGGGCCGTAGCAAATGGGCGAAAGGACCGGCGTGACGCCATCATCCAGCAGGTGCGTAAAAACTTTGGCCCGCACGTGGGTCACTTCGCCCACAAAGCCCAGGTCGCCATTTGGATGGTGCATCTTTTGCGCCCTGATGCCGGCCCGGTCCACGCCGGACATACCGAAAGCGTCCAGTCCGGCAGCGGAGAGGGAGGCCACCAGCCGCTTGTTGACCCGTCCGGCCAGCACCATTTGCACCAGCGACAGCGATTCGGCATCGGTCACGCGCAGCCCGTCGATGTATTGCGGGGCCAGGCCCAATCGTTCCTGAAGCTGCCTGATTTCCTTGCCGCCGCCATGCACAATCACCGGAGGTTGGGGCAGGGCCGCCACCGCCCGCCCCAATTTGGTCACAAATTCACGATTATCAATTTCGTTGCCGCCAATTTTCAAAACCAGCATTATGTCACCTCCGGTTTTTTAAAAAGAAATTTACAAGCTCTAATTCAAGATTTACTGAATTTTCGTAACTACTCACCCCCCTCTAACTCCCCCCTCTGGAGGGGGGAGGATTTTGCTGCCCCCCAAATCGGGGAGGATTTTACTGCCCCCCAAATCGTGGAGGATTTTGCTGCCCCTCAAATCGGGAGAGGATTTTGCTGCCCCTCAAATCAGGGAGGATTTTGCTGCCCCTCAAATCAGGGAGGATTTTGCTGCCCCCCAAATCGGGGGAGGATTTTGCTGCCCCTCAAATCAGGGAGGGTTTTGCTGCCCCCCAAATCGGGGGAGGATTTTGCTGCCCCTCAAATCAGGGAGGATTTTGCTGCCCCCCAAATCGGGGGAGGATTTTGCT
>JAJRUC010000386.1 GCA_024278015.1 Chloroflexota bacterium | reverse complement strand
GACAATCCGGCCCGCTGGTGTCCATCGGATTAATTTCGTTCACCGCCGTGGCGCAATTTGCCCCCGCCATGTTGGGCGGCATGTACTGGAAGGGCGGTACGCGCGTGGGCGCGTTGGTGGGCCTTACCGGCGGATTTTTGGTGTGGGCCTACACCCTGTTTTTGCCGTCTATGGCGGAATCGGGCTGGTTCACGGCGCAGTTCATTGAGCATGGCCCGTTGAACATTTGGTGGCTCAAACCGTATGCCCTTTTTGGGGTGGATAACCTGACGCCGATAACGCACGCATTGGTATGGAGTATGCTGGTGAATGTGGGCGGCTATTTGACCCTTTCGCTCCTCAGGCAGCCCACCGTGCTGGAACACAGCCAGGCATCGTTGTTTGTGGATGTGTTCAAATACGAGGAAGGCAAACAGCCGCAGAACCCGGCGGTAATGTGGCGCGGCAGCACCTCGGTGGAAAATTTGCGCTCGGTGTTGGGACGATTTTTGGGGCCGGGGCGCGCGGGCCGCGTGTTCGCCCAATACGCCAAAACGCGCGGCCTCACCTGGACATCCGCCTCTGATGCCGACCCGGAATTGGTGGGGTTTGCCGAAAAACAACTGGCGGGAGTTATCGGCGCGGCCTCGGCGCGGGTAACAGTGGCTTCGGTGGTAAAAGAAGAGCCGTTGAGCCTGAAAGAAGTGATGGATATTCTGGATGAAACATCGCAGGTGATTGCGTACAGCCATCAATTGGAGGAGAAATCCCGGGAACTGGAAAAAGCCACCGCAGAATTGCGGCAAGCCAACGAGGAACTGAAAAAACTCGACCGGCTGAAAGATGAATTTATTTCAACCGTTACCCATGAATTACGCACCCCGCTCACCTCCATCCGCGCATTTTCAGAAATCCTGAGCGATAATCCGAATTTGGACATGGGCAAAAGACTCGAATTTTCGGGGATTATCCTGAAAGAAAGTGAGCGTCTTACCCGCCTCATCAATAACGTGCTGGATTTGGCGAAAATTGAATCGGGGAATATGGAATGGACCCTTTCCGCCGTGGACATCCGCGAATTAATAAAAGATACAGTCACGGCCATGACGACGTTATTGCACGAAAAACATATTCAACCGGAACTGGATTTTCCTGAATCCGCGCCCGTGGTGCGGGTAGACCGGGACCGCATTATGCAGGTTTTGCTGAATCTGGTCTCAAATGCGATAAAATTCTGCCGGCCTGAAAACGGGTGGATACAAATTCAGGTGCAGGTTCATCGGCAGACTGTTCAGGTGAATGTCAGCGATAACGGCGCGGGAATTTCGCCGGAATATCGGGATATTATTTTTGAAAAATTCCGGCAGGTTGGCGATACGCTCACCGACAAACCGCAGGGCACGGGCTTGGGCTTGCCCATCTGCCGCCGTATCATCTCATATTTCGGCGGGGAGATTTGGGCGGACAACCGGGCCGCCGGTAACGGCGCAACGTTTTCATTTACCCTGCCGTTTAATTATCAGCCGGACGCAGCGAAGAACAGCAGTAATCATTCAGCGTTATAAATTATCCTCAAAAACTGGAGATACACATGCTTGAGAACAACCCGAAATTGCGAATTTTTCTGAGCGCGGTCCTTGGATTTGCGGGGGGAAACAGCCTGTCCACTGCCGTGTTCCCGTTTGCCACCGCGCTCCTCTTCAAAACCGAATCGTTTGACATGCTGGGGCCGTTGCGGCTTGCTTTGCCGCTGGCCGCATTGTGGGCGGCGGGGGCGGCGTTTGTCGCTGTCCGGCGGGGCGTTATGACCGGACTGGCGACGATGGGGATTTGCGGGTTGATTTCCGGCGTGGCGCTGGGCGTCTTTTCGTTTGGTATGGCGGGGCCATGGTGGGTTGGCGCGTTGGTTGGCGTGGTGTATGGCGGTATTGGCGGCCTGATTTTAGGGACGGTGTTCAAAAAATAGCCGGTAAACCGGCAGTGAAAACAAGGTTTAAGGTTATGTCTAAACGTGTTTTAATTGTGGACGATGAAAGGAATATTGTCATTTCACTGGAATTTCTGCTGGAACAGGCCGGCTATCAGTATAAAGTGGCCCGCGATGGCACGGAAGCGATGGTTATGCTCGGTGAATTTTTGCCGGAACTGGTGCTGCTTGATGTGATGATGCCCCATATCAACGGCTTTGAAGTGTGCCGCCGTATTCGTGAGAATCCGCAGTGGGCCGGAATAAAAATCATTATGCTCACGGCCAAAGGCCAGGAAGCGGAAATTGAAAAAGGACTTGCTTTGGGAGCTAACGCTTACATCAGCAAGCCGTTTTCCACCAAAATGCTGATGCAAAAAATTGACGAGATTCTGGAAGATGATGGAACGACAAAAGTTTGAGTTGTTTTTTTCGCTGGGCAGTATTTTCCTGTTCGCCCTGGGGCTGGTGGTGGGGTTCATCGCCATCTCTTTGCTGGGGAAAGAACAACTAATCCTGGTTATTGCAGCGTCAATTTTAATATTGATGATGGCCAGTCTGTTCATCAGCCTGTTTTTTCAATCGTACATTGTGGCCTCAAAACGGTTGGCCGAGGGGATGAAAGTGATTGCCACCGTAAACCCGTCGTGGCGCACAGAGGTTGAAGGCCCGGCGGAAATGCGGGCGCTGGCAGAGGCCATCAACCAATTTGCAGAACAGTACCGGATTGTACACGAAAATCAGGCGGCTGAAATCGAGCGCGCCCACGATGAATTGAGCGCCGAGAAAAAACGGTTGGTGGCGTTGATGTCTGAATTGACGGAAGGCGTGCTGGTGTGCAATGTTGAAGGGCAAATTCTGCTGTACAATAATCTGGCAAAAGAACTCTTGAGTGTTCAACCGGAAACCTGGACATCATCATCGGCGGCGGGGCTGGTGGGGTTGGGGCGCTCCATTTTCGGCGTGCTGGACAGAAGCGTTATCACCCATGCCCTGGAAGAGTTGATATATCGCACCGAAAAACACAGCTCCAATATCACCTCCCGCTTCGTCACCTCGGCAACAAACGGGCAATTGTTGCGAATATCCATTGCCCCGATTATGCAAAACCGGACAGACATCAACGGGTTTGTGCTAACGCTGGAAGATACCACTCAGCACAGTAAAAGCAGCAGCCGGCGTGATACCCTGCTTCGCGCCCTCACAGAAGGGGTGCGCTCTCCCATTGCCAACATCCGCGCCGCCATTGAAACCATCGAAAGCTATCCGAACATCCGCCCCGACAAACTGGCGCAACTGTACCACGTCATTTCCGAAGAATCATTGGCCCTCAGCGGGCATTTGGATGAACTGACCACCAAATACGCTTCCGACATTCGCGCCAAATGGCAGTTGGAAAAAATTTTGGGCAGCGATTTGCTCTGGGCTGTTC
>JAJRUC010000385.1 GCA_024278015.1 Chloroflexota bacterium | reverse complement strand
GCGGGCAGGCGGCGACGGTCGCCGGCGGCTCACATATCACCGCTACGGGTAATTTTGCCACCGTCAGCGGGGGAAATAAAAATACCGCCAGTGGCGACTATAGCACTATCGGTGGTGGATTCGGTAATCGCGCCGATAGTGGCTACGCTACCATACCGGGGGGGTACAAAAACGTTGCCGGTTATGAGAGTTTTGCTGCCGGCGATACGGCTCGTGCAACCCATCTCGGCGCATTTGTCTGGGACGGCGATACAAGCTACCCCAACTCCAACCTCAACTCCTCTGCGGATGGTCAGTTCATCGCCCGCGCGCCGGGCGGATTCTGGTTTGGCAGCGCCACCGGCAATCTGACTCCCACCATCACCAATTTTCTGGATACGTCCACCGGCGCGTTTCTGAGCCTCGGCGGCTCATGGACTAACGCATCCGACCGCAATCTGAAAGAAAATTTCACCCCGGTGGACTATGCCGCTGTGTTGGAAGCCGTGGCGCAACTGCCGATTTCCGTTTGGAATTACAAAGTGCAAACGGCAGACATTCGCCATATGGGACCCATGGCGCAGGATTTTTACGCCGCCTTCGCCCTGGGGGAAGATGATACCCACATTTCCACCGTGGATGAAGGCGGGGTCGCACTGGCAGCCATTCAGGGGTTGTACGCGCAAAACCAACAGCTTCAAGCCGAAAACAACGCCTTGCAATCCCGCCTTGATGCCCTGGAAACCCGTATGACCGCCCTGGAACGCGACCGCAGCACGCCTGCCCAAAGCGGCTGGCTGCCCGGTCTCGGCGGCGCACTGCTGGCGGCGGGACTTGTCTGGTTCACCCGCCGGGAAGGAGACCGCGCATGAAAACCTTCATCCGATACACCGCACTCGCGCTGATTCTGCTCGTGCTGCCAACCGTATTCGCGTTGGCGCAAACCGGTGGCGCATACGGCCTCGGTTGGCACACCATTGACAGCGGCGGCGGTCAGGTAAACGGCGGTACTTTCACCCTCGACGGCACGGTTGGGCAACCGGATGTCGCCAGCATGAACGGCGGCACATTCTCGCTCAGCGGGGGTTTCCGGTACAGCAACAGCAGCCAAAAATATATTTACCTGCCGTTGGTGCTAAAATAATTGCTTCAGGTGGTGATAGTGGCTATTTTTGACTGATGAAACAGAGTAGCCGGGTGAATGTTCGTAAGTGTGTATGGTAGAGACAGTTCATTGAACTGTCCCTACCTCTCAACCTCAGCCCGGGATAAGGTCTATTGTCCACAGATGGATATTATAATGCCCTGTGGGTACAGATTTTCACAGCTGAAATCAAAAGAACAGGACTTATGCAGTTGCGGCATTTTACCCCCCTCATCAGTCCCTGATGAAGAAACCGCTTCGCGCTCTCAAGCGAGGGAATTTTGCTCCCTCCCCTCTTTAAGGGGGAGGGCTGGGGAGGGGGTAGAACAACGTGATTTACCGCAACTGCGTAAGTCTTATGAGCAGGTATTCATACATCAGTCTGTTTTTCAACAAAGTCAAATTCTTCCACAGGGCAAACGCATCTGTTTGGGGGTTGAATTTGCCGGTGGCGGTAATTTTTGACTGATGGGACAAATTGTCTTTCCCCCTCTCCCCCAAGGGGAGAGGGAATTTTGCTCCCTCCCCTCTTTGGGGGGAGGGTTGGGGAGGGGGTTTTCGTCCATCAGTCAATCCTGGCCACTACCGAATTTGCCTTGTTAGTTTAGTATGGTAGTATAAAAATCGGCTGATTGTTCGTCACAAAATATTATTAGACAAAAGGGGACAAGTATGAAAAAAGGACTATTGAAAGTTGTTATTATTGTTGGTTTATTGTCGGTTTATTGATGGCTTGTGCCGGCGCTACCGGGACATCCGGCCCGATACATTGGACGTATGAAGGCGAAGAAGGCCCCGCCCATTGGGGTGAACTTGGCCCTGATTTTGAAACCTGCGGCGCAGGTGTGGAACAATCGCCCATCGGCTTGTCTTCTTCCGCCACGTTAAATCCGGCGGATTTGATGATGAATTATCAACCCACTGCCATGACCATCGAGAATAACGGCCATACTATTGAAGTAGTGTACGATGACAACGGCAGCACCTTGACCGTTGATGGCATCGCTTACAAATTGCTGAAATTCCATTTCCACTCTCTTGGCGAACACACCGTGGACGGCGCGCGCGCCGACGCCGAAATGCACCTGGTGCATCAATCTGCCGATGGCGGCTATGCCGTTGTGGGCGTACTCATTAACGCCGGCGCGGAAAACGCCAACTATGCCCCCGTGTGGGACCATCTGCCCGCAACCAAAACTGAACCCGAGACGGTGGAAGGCGTTTCCGTTAATGCGGCCGACCTGCTCCCCGTCAACCAAACCTACTACCGGTATAACGGCTCGCTCACCACGCCGCCCTGCACCGAGGGCGTAAAATGGTTTATGATGAGCAATCCGGTGGAAATTTCCGCCGACCAACTGGCCGCTTTCCAGGCGATTTACGACTTCAACTATCGCCCCACGCAACCGTTCAATGACCGTGAATATCTGGTCACGGCGAATATGCCGGCAACGCTGTAGGCGCTGCCGGAAACCGGCGGCTTTCCCTTCCCGCCGGACGCGCTGTTGTTGGGATTGGGCGGCTTGACCGCCGCCACGGGTGTGTGTTTGAAACGCAAAAACCGGATTTTTGCCCCGCCAAAACAGACGAGGTGAGCGCAGTGTACCACACCTGCGCTCACCTTTTTTACGGGATGGACGTTCTGCCGATGTCAAATTTGTTGCAAAAATACAATCTGCGCCCCAAAAAAGGGTTGGGGCAGAATTTTTTAACCGACTCCAACCATCTGCGAAAAATTATCGCCGCCGCCGAATTGACCCCCGCCGACACGGTGCTGGAAATCGGTCCCGGGCTGGGGGCGCTCACCGCGCCGCTGGCCGAGACCGCCCGCGCGGTGGTGGCGGTGGAAGTGGACGCGGATATGGTGCGCGTGCTGCACGCAGAAATTTCCGCGCCGAATTTCCGGCTGGTGCAGGCAGATATTCTTGCGGTGTCACCTGCCGCCGTGCTGGCGGCGCAGTTGCCGTATTTCTCCCCCGGCGATGATTATGTGGTGGTGGCAAATGTCCCTTATTACATCACTTCGGGCATCATTCGCCATCTGCTGGAAAGCGAACACCCTCCGCGCCGCACGGTGCTGACCATCCAGAAAGAAGTGGCGCAGCGCATCACCGCCGGGCCGGGCAAAATGAGCGTGCTGGCGGTGAGTGTGCAATTTTACGGCGCGCCGACCCTGCGCCACATCATCCCCGCCGACGCTTTTTCCCCCCCGCCAAAGGTTGATTCGGCGGTGTTGCGCATTGACCGCCACCCCTCGCCCCCCGTGCCGGTGGACGACCCGCGACGCTTCTTTCGGGTGGTGAAGGCAGGGTTCAGCCAGAAACGGAAACAGCTCAAAAACTCCCTTTCGGCGGGGTTGCACCGCCCGCAATCGGAAATTGTGCCGCTGCTGGAATCCGTGGGTATTGACCCCCGTCGCCGTGCCGAAACCCTCTCGCTGGCGGAATGGGCATCGCTGACGAAGACTCTGATAGCACACGGATGATACGGATTGAACGGATAGGCACAGATTTTTTATACTTGTTTTTTTCT
>JAJRUC010000384.1 GCA_024278015.1 Chloroflexota bacterium | reverse complement strand
ATGCTCACCTTCTCTCGCGGGTGCGACCCGCTGTGGATGAACGACAAAGATGCGGCAGAAGTGGGCGTTGTCGATAATGATTGGGTGGAAGCGTACAACGACCACGGCGTGGTTGCCACCCGCGCCATTGTCAGCGCCCGTATCCCGCGCGGGGTGTGCATTCAATACCACTCGCCGGAACGGACAATTTCCGTGCCGAAATCGCCTCTGCGCGGCAACAAACGCGCCGGCGGGCACAACAGCCTCACCCGCGTGCGCCTCAAACCCAATTTGATGATTGGCGGTTACGGACAGTTCACCTACGCCTTCAACTATTGGGGACCTACCGGCGTTAATCGTGATACCCACATTCGAGTGCGGAAATTGCCGGGCAAACCGCAATTTTAGGCAACCACAAAACAGAAGGAGCAATGAAATGAATGTAAGAGCGCAAGTTTCGATGATGTTTCATTTGGATAAATGTATCGGTTGCCACACATGCAGTCTCGCCTGCAAAAATATCTGGACAGACCGCGAAGGCACCGAATATATGTGGTGGAACAACGTGGAAACCAAACCGGGCACCGGCTATCCCACCCGCTGGGAAGACCAGGACAAATACCGGGGCGGTTGGCAGAAAAACGGGAACGGCAGCGTGCATCTCCGCGCCACCGATAAACTGCGCGGCTTCACCAACATTTTCCACCAGCCGTATTTGCCCACCATTGATGACTATTACGAGCCGTGGACATATCGCTACGGCGACCTGTTCGACGCCCCCGCCGGCGACGACCAGCCCACCGCCCGCGCCATCTCGCTCATCACCGGCGCCCCGATAGATATTGAAGCCGGTCCCATCTGGGATGACGATATGGGCGGCTCGAACATCTACGCCGCAAACGACCCGGATTTTTCCGAGCTGACCGAGCCGGAAAAACAAGCCTTCTTCGAGATGGAGCGGATGGTATTCTTCTACCTGCCGCGCATCTGCAACCACTGCCTCAACCCCGGTTGCGTGGCGGCGTGTCCCTCCGGCGCGCTGTACAAACGCGGCGAAGACGGCATCGTGCTGGTGAATCAAAACGTGTGCCGGGCATGGCGGTATTGCGTTTCGGCGTGCCCGTACAAAAAAGTGTATTACAACTGGAAGTCCGGAAAATCCGAAAAATGTATCCTCTGTTACCCCAGCCTGGAAAGCGGGCAAGCCCCGGCGTGTTTCCACTCTTGCGTCGGACGCATCCGCTACCTCGGCGTGGTGCTGTATGATGCCGACCTGATTGAAGAAACTGCCGCCGCCCCCGACGATGAACTGGTGCAACGTCAACGCGAGATGATTTTAGACCCCTTCGACCCCGCCGTCATCGCCCAGGCGAAAAAAGACGGTGTGCATCACTCGGTCATCGAATCCGCGCAAAAATCGCCGGTGTACCGTTTCGTGAAAGAATGGCAACTGGCATTGCCGCTGCATCCGGAATTTCGCACCCTGCCCATGCTGTTTTACATCCCGCCCCTGTTGCCCGTGCTGGCCCGCATGGAAGATGGCGACACCTACAATGTGGATGCCACCGACTATTTCGGTTCGCTGGATAAAGCCCGCATCCCCATCAAATATATGGCAAACCTGTTCACCGGCGGAAACGAAAGTCATCTGGTGGAAACGTTTGAAAAATTGCTCACCGTCCGTATGTTCAAACGCTCCGGCGAAGTGGGCGATGTCAGCCTTGAAAAAGTGGAGGAGATGATGACCGCCACGGGACTCACCGCCGAAGCCTGCGAAGAAATCTACCGGCTCACCTCGCTGCCCACCTTCGATGAACGGTTTGTCATTCCGCCCATGCACCGCGAATACGCCACCGAACTTATGGGCGACCCGTACACCTTCAAAGCCGAAACCGGCTTCGGTTTCCGTGGCAAACCCGTCAGGGGGTTATAACCATGCAGCAACAAAAGTTTTACCGCTACTGCAGTGAATTGCTCAACTATCCGACAGAACAGTTGGAAAATCAGGCTCGCACATGTGTGACGCTGCTGGTGGTAGATTACCCGGAAGCGGCACAATCCATACAAAAATTCCTCGATGGCATCAAAGGTATTTCCTTGGGCAGGCTGGAAGAAATTTATACCGGCACGTTTGACGTCAGCCCCACCTGCTTCATCTACGCCGGGTACATCTTGTTCGGCGAAAGTTTCAAACGGGGCAGATTTATGGTTCGGTTGCAGGAAGAATATTACAAATACGGGTTTGACCGGGGCAACGAACTGGCCGACCATCTGGCGGTGATTATGCGTTTTTTGAGCAACGTGGAAACAGAAGACGAATTCACCCAATCGCTGAAAACCGATTGCCTCATTCCCGTCTTCACCAAGATGCTTGCCGGGTTCAACCAGGGCGGACAAAATCCGTATTTCCATCTGTTGTATGCCATCATCGGCGCGCTGGAAAAAACACAAATAGCGGTACCTGCCGGTTAACTCAACCGGAGACCACCAAGCGGAGGAATGTTATGACTTTTGCGCAATTACTTTTTGGCGTATTTCCATACGTCGCCATTATATTGGCGGTGGTGGGGACATTTTGGCGGTATTGGAGCGACAAATTCTCGTATTCCAGCCTGTCATCGCAATTTCTGGAAACCAAACAACTATTCTGGGGGTCTGTCCCCTGGCATTACGGGATTTTAGTGGTGCTGACCGGGCATCTGGTGGCCTTTCTGTTTCCCCGCTCAATTCTGGGCTGGAACGGCGTCCCCATTCGCTTGTATATTCTGGAAGGGCTGGCGCTGATATTTGGTATTTTGGCGGTGGTGGGGTTGGCGCTGCTCATCGTTCGCCGGTTGAACAACCCTCGGCTCTGGAAGGTGACATCAACGATGGATGTTGTGTTGTTGCTGGTGTTGCTGGCGCAAGTCATCGCCGGGGTGTGGACCGCCATCTTTTACCGCTGGGGGTCGTCGTGGTTTGCCGCCTTTGCCACGCCGTACCTGTGGTCAATTCTGAAATTTCAGCCGGATATTGCGCTGGTGAGCAATATGCCGTGGATGGTGCAAACGCACATTGTGGGCGGCTTTGTGCTGCTGGCGTTGTTGCCGTTCACCCGGCTGGTTCACCTTTTGTCATTTCCGTATGAATATATGTGGCGTCCGCCGCAAGTGGTCATCTGGTATCGGCGCTCACGTCTTGGCGGTTCGTAGCAATATCGAAATATTTTGCAGCCGTTCAGGTAATCATCATTTTCACAAATTCTTGATTAATTAGGGAGGACAAAACTATGGACAAAAAAGGTACAAAGGTAGGGCAACTTATCCTGGCGGCATCGGGATTTTTGGTAAGTTTCATTATGTGGTTTGCCACCGCCGCCTTCTCGGTTGCCATTATGCAGGAATACGGCCTGGAAAAAGCGCAACTTGCCGTTTTGGCTAGTTCAGCGATGTGGCTGCAACCCTTCTTCCGGCAGTATGCGGGGGTGGTGGCAGACAAAATCGGGGCGCCCAAAGCGGCGGCGATTGCCCTGACCTATACCGGCGTATTCAGTATTTTGTCGTCGTTTGGGCACAATTACACCTGGTTATTCATCACTCGCCTGGTGGTTGCCACGGCGGGTATCTTCTTTGTTATTGGTATTCAGCATGTGGCCCAATGGTTCAACAAACAGGAAATGGGGTTGGCGCAGGGCATTTACGCCGGCACCGGCAATGTGGGCGCAGGGTTGGGAGCGTTGATGCTGCCCCGCATTTACGGGCTGGATTATCGCAGCGCGTTTCTGCACCTGGGTGTTCTGGCGTTGGTGCTGGCCGTGGTGTATTACCGGATTGGCGTGGCGGCGGTAGACCGGAAACGGGCGGTGCAAGCCAGAAAAACCGCAACCCTGCGCGATACATTGTACGTCGTAACCAGATATGCCTCCATCGCGTTGATGCTGCAATACGCCATGACCTTCGGGCTGGAGATTGGGCTGAACGCCTGGCTGCCGGGCTACTACCGGCTGGCGTTCAAAGGACAGTTTGAAGCCATCGGCTATACCTCGCTGGAGGCGTTGGCTATTGCCGCCGGAACCGTGGCGGCGGTTCAATCCTTTAACGCCTCGCTCTGGCGGCCTTTCTCCGGCTATGTGTCCGATATTTTCTTGCGGAAAAAATGGACTCCCTGGCCCTTTCTCACCCAGCACCAAAATATCTCGCCGCGCATTCACTGGGTCTTTACCGCAATGGTGGCTGTGTCTATTATGATGATACTGCTGACCTTCGCCGGCTTAAGCGGAAACCTCACCCTGTCGGTCACTATCCTGGCAATTCTCGGGTTTACCATCGCCTTTGGCACCGGCAGTAATTTTGGCTTGACCCCGGTGTTGTTCAGTAAAAACCCCGGCGTTGCCACCGGCTTCATCGGCGGCATATCAACCGTGGGCGGGATTATTTATCCGTTGGTATTCGGGCTGGTTCCCAATATTCATATAGGTTATGCCACCGTCGCCGTGCTGATGTTTATCCCATTTATGCTCATCTTCATTGTTGCCTTTAAGCGTGGTCAACACATTGATGTTGACGCCGGGTTGGGAACATGGGAGAAATACGGCGTGGCGGGTCCGTTGGAAGAAACGAAACTCAGCTAAATTCATGGACACATATTATAGTGGAGGAAGATATGAATAACACAGGACAAGTTGAACAGGAAAAACAGGAAGGCTGGTACAAATACGGGATGATGTTCATCTTTCTGGAAGCATTTATTGCGTTGGCCCAAACCGTTTTCGCGCTGTTTTCCACCCTTTCAGGCGCGGCAGGTTAGTGGCGATTATGTCTCACAAAAGCAAAAAATCTGCAAAAACCAAATACAGTACCCGCAAACCGAAACAGGAAACCGCCCCAAAACCGCGATTAATCGATGCGATTTCTACCGCTGTGCCCAGCGCCCTGCTGTTCATCGGCTTGATTATGCTTTCCGTCGCCAGCCCCTATGGGGAATACCTCATCGGCGCGGGTGTGGTATTGCAATTGGCGTTTCTGATATTCCGGGTCCCAAAACTTTTTAACCAAAACACACCCTCTCAGCCGCAATCTCACACAAAAGAACTGTAAAGGATACACTATGTCAACTTATATTAATAAATGGGATGTTGAAGACGAATCATTTTGGGAAAGTGTCGGGAAAAAAATTGCCTATCGCAACCTGTGGATTTCCATTCCGAGTTTGTTGTGCGCCTTTGCCGTCTGGCTGTACTGGAGCATCATCACCGTCCAAATGAAGAACCTCGGTTTCCCGTTTGATACGGGTCAACTTTTTACCTTGTCTGCCATTGCCGGCTTGGTTGGGGCAACGATGCGCATCCCCAACGCCTTCCTGATTGCTATTTCCGGCGGCAGGAATGTTATTGCCTTTACTACCGGATTGCTCATTATTCCCGCGCTGGGGGTGGGCATCGCCCTGCAAAACCCGTCTACGCCGTACATCACCTTTGCCGTTTTGGCGGCGCTGTCCGGTTTGGGCGGCGGTAACTTCTCGTCCTCTATGTCGAATATCAGCTTCTTTTTCCCCAAACGGATGCAGGGAGCCTCTTTGGGGCTGAACGCCGGGCTGGGGAACATCGGGGTGAGTGTGATGCAAATCCTGTTGCCGTTTGTGATGACCTTCGGGCTGTTTGGGGCGTTGGGCGGCGCAGGGCAACCGTTACCGGCAGATGTGGGCAACAAAGCCGCCGGCACGCTGGTATTTATTCAAAACAGCGGGCTGGTTTGGGTTCCAATCCTGATTGTCTTAACCCTGGCGGCCTGGTTTGGTATGAACAACCTTTCCACCGCCACGCCGAACCTGGGGTCATCGGCTGCTGCGGTGGGCAAAATCTTCGGATTAATTTTAATCGGATTTGTGAGCGCGACAGTGGGCTTGTATTTGCTGTTGGGCTTAAAAGTCAGTATGTGGATTGTCTTGCCCGTCACCATTGTCCTCACCGTATTTTTGATGAAAGCGGTGCCGGGCGACATCAAAACGAATTTGAACAAACAGTTCGCCATCTTTAACAACAAGCACAACTGGATAATGACCTATCTGTATACCATGACTTTCGGGTCGTTCATCGGTTATTCGGCGGCGTTCCCGTTGCTCATCCGGGTGGTATTCGGCGAGCTACCGGACGGCAGCATCAATCCCAATGCGCCCAACCCGTTTGCCTACGCCTGGCTTGGGCCACTGGTCGGTTCTATTGTTCGCCCTGTCGGCGGCTGGATTTCCGATAAAGTCGGCGGGGCCAAAGTGACCCAGTGGGATACGGTGGTGATGATTCTGTCGGCGTTGGGCGTGGCGTACTTCGTCAAACAGGCAAGCGCATCGCCACAACCGGAACAATACTTTATGCCATTTCTGTTTTTGTTCCTGATTTTATTCATCACTACCGGCATCGGCAACGGTTCAACGTATCGAATGGTGCCCATCATCTTTAAACCGGCCCAGGCCGGCCCCGTATTGGGGTGGATTGCCGCCGTGGCCGCCTATGGCGCGTTCATCATCCCCAGAGTTTTTGGGCAACAAGTAAAAGCCGGTACGCCTGAATACGCCCTGTACGGCTTTGCCATTTACTATTTTACCTGTCTGATACTGAACTGGTATTACTACGCCCGCAAAAACGCCGAAGTGGTTTGCTGACGACCGTTCATCAGATAATTACGGGCGATTGCATCACATTTTTGGGTGTAATCGCCTTTTTTTGTCGATTTTCATTCCACCTGTATTAATGGCAGTTCCACCCGCCCCACTTCTGCCGCATTGTTGGCGGGGTCATACAGAATGATGAGCGGCCTGAACGCCCCTGCTGCGCCCGGCGGCAGATGCAGGTCGTAAACATCGGCGATGGTTTCTCCGGCGTGCCAGCGGGTGGTGGGATACGCAAAATGCACCGGCGCCGCGTCGGTTACGGCGGCCACGTTGCCTGCCGCATCCAGCAGCCGGGCCGATACCTTCAAATCCACCGCCGGCGATTGCCTCACCTGCCAAACCAGCGTCAACCGCACCGGCGCGGGCGTTTTGTGGCTGTTTGGGCGGGTGATGGAATAGCCCGCCAGCGAAATTTCCGGCGTGACCGCCGCGCCCACCGCCGTATCGAAATTCGGGGCGGGCAGGGGAGAGGCCGATACGCGAATGAGCGGCCCCGCCGCCGAAAAATGCCATTCCGCCGGGCTGCCCGGCAATTCGCGGGTCAGGTACACTGTCTCCCCCGCCGCCAGCAGCTTTTCCACCGTCTCCCGCCGCGCATCATCCCGGTCGGCGGCAATAGTACGCACATCGGGGCGCGTCCCCTCCACCTCCTGAAAATAATGCAACAGCGTCATTTCTCCCAAAATACCGACCACCGTGCCGGCCGGCGCGGGTTGGGCCAGCGCATCCAGCCCGAAATCATGCACCGTCCAATTGCCCGCCCGGCTCACATCTACCGTTGCCCCGCGCCACAGCAGCAGCGCGGCGATAAAGAATATCGCAATTAATTGCAGGGGCGTTTCGCGAAACGCCCCTGTGGGGATTTTTTGAAGCAACCCCAAAACTTCTCCCAGCCCTGCGCCGGCCCACAGCGCCAGAATCATGAACACCGGAATGAAAAAAACCGCAATATCGTTGACCGTGTATTGCAGGTTGAAGGCCAGAAACGCGCCGAAGGCCACGCCCGTCAGCGCCGGCGCCCGCCAGTTTTTGCGCCCCACCAGCCCGCCGAGGCCGACTATCGCCAGCGCCGGCCCCCACCAGCCCAGCTCGTTTTGCAATAATTCGGCATAAAACAAAAATCCCCGCTCGTTGCCGAAGGGATTGCCCAGCAAAAACGCCGCGCCGTACCCGCCGCCCATAATGTGTCGCCAAAACCCCGCCCACGAATTTTCATAACTGCCGTCCAGCGAGCCGACCGCACCGCGCAAAGGCAAGTACAGATACAGTATCAGCGGGGCCAGCAGGGCGACAGCGGCTTTGGCGGGCGGAATATCGCGCCACAATTGCCGCCGGCCGGCGCGGCGGTGCAAGGGGTACCGGCTGATGAGCGCGACCGCCAGCGCGGGAGCCATCAGCGCGGCGGTACGATGGTGGGTCAGGCTCAAGCCGAACATGAACGCCAGCGCCAGCCATTTTTTTCGCAGGGCCAGCCACAACAGGGCGGCGATGAAAACCGCGTTCAGGGTGTAAACTTCGGCCAGGGTGGCCTGGCTGAAAAAGACCGGCCCCAACCCGAACATCAGCGCGGCCAGCCACATGCCGGCGCGGCGGGGCGCGGTGGGGCGCGAAAAAATTGCCGTCCCCGCGCGATAGACCATCGCCACAGCCAGCGCGCCGAAAAACGCGCTCATCAAATTTAGCTGAAACGCAACCTGCCCCGGATTGGGCAGGCTGAATAATTTGCCCAGCAACACATACAGCGGGTAGCCGGTGGGGTGCGCAATGGCCAGGCGGTGTACCACCAGCGGAAACTCCAGCGAATCGTCAAAAATGGTGGCGACGGATGGCGCCAGCCCGCGCAGATACACGGCAAAGGCAACCAGAAAAATGACGAGCGACGAATGACGAGTGACCAATGACGAGCGATGATATTTGTTTGTGGTTGAAAATTCACTATTCACTATTCACTATTCACTGGTTTAAATGGGTTTTTTGGCCGGCGTGCCCGCTTTGCGCGGGTACTGTTTCGGGGTGGATTTGATTTTTTGTACCAGCACCAAATGTCGCGCCGCATCCAGATGCGGCACGGAAACGGCCGGCGTCCGGAGGTGTTTTCCGCCCAAAATGCCGAACGCATTCCGGGCGGCGGCCACTTCTGCGGCGGG
The DNA here is from genome assembly GCA_024278015.1 of Chloroflexota bacterium. Lineage (GTDB taxonomy): Bacteria > Chloroflexota > Anaerolineae > 4572-78 > 4572-78 > JAJRUC01. The sequence goes on along the minus strand of JAJRUC010000384.1, from coordinate 3,195 downwards.
GTTGGTTCCTTTTTGAGCCAGCATCAGCCCGCCGATTTTCACCAGCGGCAGCAGATATTCGGCCAGCACCCGCACCGGCGCCACGGCGCGGGCCACGGCCAGCCCGTATTTTTCACGGTGCGCCGGCATCCGCCCCACCGCTTCCGCGCGGGCGTGCAGAATGGTTACATTTTTCAGTGCCAGCGTTTCCACCAGATGGCGCAAAAAAGCGATTTTCTTCCCCACCGATTCCACCAGCGTGAGATGAATATCGGGCTGAACAATTTTGAGCGCCAGCCCCGGAAAGCCCGCCCCCGTGCCGACATCCACCACCCGCGCGGGTAATTTTGGCGCGGCATGCAAACAGGTCAGCGAATCAAGAAAATGTTTGGTGATGACATCGTTCCGCGTGATAATACGGGTCAGGTTGACTCGCTGATTCCAGACGGTCAATTCTGTAAAACAGGTTTCAAATTGATTAAGTTGCGCGCCGGAAAGGGTGATACCCATTTCTGCGGCGGCTGATTTTAAATTATCCATCGAAAGTCCCCGAATCTCCAGTCTCTAATTTTAAATAACCAAAACCGGTTTACGCATTGCGCTTCTATATGTTATAATGTTTTCGTATTTTTACAAAACAAGGGAGACCACTATGACCCAAAATTGGGGACCATCAAACTATCCGCCTCGCCCGCCACAATATCAACCCCCGGCCCAGCCGCCTGTTTTGTACCAGCCGCCGGAAGATTATCCTGAAGAGCCGCGCGGCGATTCAACCGGCAAGCGGACCTTGTTTTTTGTGGCCGGCGGTTGCGCCACGGCGATGTTGTTTGCGTGTTGCGTGCTGATACTGGTCGTTGCCTGGGCTGTCGATGAACGATACGGCATCACCACCCCCAAAGATGAAACGCCGATTGCGGCTTCGGTGGAGCAGCCGTTTGAGCAGCCTGTTCCGGTTGAGCCGGTTGCCCCCCTTAAAATTGACCCCGACGCGCCCGCCGGTTTGCCCGACCAGCCCCAATCGACGCCGGAGGCCGCCCCCGCCGCAAATACGCCGCGCATCGGCGAGCCGGTTGTGGCCGAGGATATGGGCATGGAGTTGCTGGTGCTGGATATTCAATACGATGTTCAACCCGGCAATTTGGCTGCCGCGCAGGGCATGGAATTTGTGGCGGTATCGGTGCAGTTGCGCAGCGCCGGCCCCACGCAATCGTCAAAATTGTACGAAGTACCCAACTTTCAGTTGGAAAACGCGCAGGGCGTATCTTATGTGCCGGATATGCAAGCCGATAATGGCCGGCGGCTGGCCGGCGGCGAGCTGCCGGCAGATGCCCCCGTAGAAGGCGATGTGCTGTTTCACATTCCGCAGGGGCAAGGCCCGCTGTTTTTGGTGTGGCTGCCGTCCGGCAGCGAGCAATCGTACACCATTGCGTTGCAGTAGGGCCGCATGAAATTATTAATTGCCACTAATAACCGGCATAAAATCCAGGAATATCAGCAGATTTTTGCTGACCTGCCGCTGGAAATCACCTTTCCGGCGCAGGAAAATTTGGCGCTGGACCCGGAAGAGACGGGCGATACGTTTGCCGAAAACGCCATCATCAAGGCGAAGGCCTTTGCCCAGGCCGGCGGGTTGTTGACTCTGGCCGATGATTCCGGCCTGGAAGTGGATGCGCTGGGCGGCGAACCGGGCGTTTATTCGGCCCGATACGGCCGAACCGGCAAAGATGACCATACGGCGCGGTACCGGCTGGTGCTGGAAAAACTGGCTGCCTTGAACCTGCCGGCTGAAAATCGCGCCGCCCGCTTCAGGTGCGTCATTGCCATTGCCGCCCCGGACGGGACGATTGAATTGGCCGAGGGTTCGGTGGAAGGGCAAATTGCGCGCGCTCCTGCGGGGGAGAACGGTTTCGGCTATGACCCGGTCTTTTTTCTGCCGGAGTTTGGGCAAACGATGGCCCAGCTTGACCCGGCGCTAAAAAACAGCATCAGCCATCGAGGCCGGGCGGCGCAAGCGGCTTGGCCGTTGCTGCAAAAATGGGCAGACAAATCGTAATTATCGCATTGATGCAATAAAAAAAAGGCGGCCAATCGGCTGTCTTTTTGGCTCAAGACTGACGCAGTTAGAAAAAAAGCATCAAATCTCACGAATTACCCGAAATTTTTTGTGTAAATTTGTGGAATTCGATGCAGAATATAGCACAGTGCGTAAGTCCTGTGTTTTTGAAACGGCGAGGCCCCGCAGAATTATTTGTTAAGCCGGGGATACAGCCAGCCGCCAAGCCAGCCCAGCAGCCCGGCGGCAACCATGCCCCCAATGCCGCAGGCAAACAAGGCTGCCATAATGCCGCCAAAGAGCATAACAAGCGCTTCGGTCAGGCCCTTTTCAGCCATAGTACTCAATTGTGCCCCGGAAAATTGCGCCGAAAACCCCTCGCCTGTCCGGACAAAACTGCTGCCGAAGGCCGCAATAATCATGGCCGCAATTCCGCTGACCGTACCGGAAACCAACCCGGCAATTAATCCGGCCCGGCTGCTTGCTGCGCTGTTTTCGGTTAACATGGCTGCGCCGATGCCGGTGACAAGCCACACAATAATGGCCGCCGGGGGGATGAGAAACGTTTTTAACGGGGGGGCGGTTATCTGGAAAATAAGCCAAAGCAGGCTGATGCCCGTCCCGCCGATGAGACCGGCTTTAAAGGCGGGGCCAACTACATTAACCCGGCGAAGGGTTGCGGCGGGTATTTGTCTGGTGTTTCGTTGTCTGGCGCTCAAATGGATACTCCTGACCTGAGGCTGCAATTTACCGGATTATAACATGACATCTTTTACTCAAGCAAAACGCCTTACTCTCAAAAGAATGCAAGAGTAAGGCGTTGTCTTTGCTTACTTGAGTAAAGGGGCCGATGACCTACATCATACCGCCCATGCCGCCCATACCGGGGGCGCCGGCAGGCATTGGGGGTTCCGGCGCGGGGATGTCGGTGATGAGCGCTTCGGTCGTCAAAATCATACCGGCAATGGAGGCCGCGTTAGAGACGGCGCTTTTGGTTACTTTGGCCGGGTCGATGATGCCGGATTTAATCATATCTTCATAGGCTTCAGACATTACGTTAAAGCCAATGTTGTCGCCGTTGGTTTTGTTGCGGCGGCGAACTTCTTCAACCACCACGGCGCCGTCGTAGCCGGCGTTTTTGGCCAGGCCGCGCATCGGTT
>JAJRUC010000383.1 GCA_024278015.1 Chloroflexota bacterium | reverse complement strand
GCGTCCGGCCGGTTTGGTCAGCCGATGGATTTCCTGCACAGCGCGGTCAATTTCGGCGGGCCAGCGGGGGCCGTACCACCGAATAAAATGACCCAGCGCCCAGGCGGCGCAGGCAACGTCGGCCCAGCCGGAGCGCAAGGGCAGCCGGCGAACATCGGCCTGGGCCAGCCGCCGGCTTTCGGCGGCTTGTGGCTGCTGTCGCCGATTTTCGGCCAGCATGCCGGCGTGCAGGTCCAGCCCAATCAACCTGGCGGGCGCGTTTCCAAACAACAGCGGTATTCTGCCGGTGCCCGTCCCCAGGTCAATTACATTTTTGCCCTTCACCGGCGCCAGGGCCTCGATAGTTGTTTTCAGGTTGCCGTCTGCGTCTTCCGGTAGAATTAATTGGTGATAGTCTGCCGCCCGACAGGTGTAAATGCGCTTGTAATGGTCCATCAATCGGGTTGCCCTGTCTTTTTTACCGGCTGGCGCAGGATTGTTTTGAGTTTTTCCGGGGCCACTTTACGCGGGTCGCTCAGGTAAATTTCGTGGTGTTTGCCGGCTTCGATGAGGTTGTTTTGCGGCAAAAATTCATGATGCAGTTTGCGGAGGGTCGGCGCTTCGTCATCGTATGAGCCGATGTGCATAATTTGCACCGAAAGCCCTTCATCATAAGGGGCTAATTGCAGGCGGGGCAGGCCCGGCAGGGTTTTGGCTTTGGCCGCTTGTTGTTTGGCCTCGGCCACCACCTCCGCCGAAATCCAGTCGGGCAGCATAATCATCATCGTCCACAGCCAGGAATCTTTATCGGCGGCGGTGAAGGCCGACATATCTTCGGCCCACCACAGCCCTTCCAGCGGCGGTACAACATAATCGCGCCCCAATTCTTTTTTGCTGATAAATTTGGCTTTGTAGCTGACGGCGTACAGCGTTTCGACGGCGGTTTGCCAGGCCGGGGCGGTGTTCGGGTTACCGCGCCCATCGAGCATTAAAAATTGCATCAATGGCACAACCACTGTTTCAAATTGTTTGGATGAGGGGCGATACAATTGTTTGAGCGTCTTTTTGAAATCAATTTTCGTCATTATTTTTCTCCTTAAAATCCCTTGCCTGTAGCGTATCACATTTTTGTGAAAAAGAGAGGGAAACGATGCACCGTGTCCCTGCGATTTTTTGCGAACAGATACAACTCGTTATTGAATCTGATGATGAAGTTAAAGTTTTTGCTTCCTCTGCCGATAGACACTTAAGTGTCTATCCGTAAATTAATTACGCCGGGTGATGGTCAGGATAGTTGAGGTTGAAAACAACCGGGGCCAGTTGAACGAAATCACCGCCTCGGCGTATGCCGGCGCCGAAGCCCTGCAAGTTGACATCAAGCAAACTGAACGCCGGACCTTGAGTCTGGAACTGGTGGCGTGCGGGGCGCAAGAGCAAGCCGCCGCCGCCGGCCAGCCGCGCAGTCCGCCCGTTCCGGTCCGGAGCGGGTTAAACTGATTTCGCAAGAGATTGTGGCTCAACCGGATGACCTGGAAAACGCCATCGTTCACCAGACCGGCAACGGGCAACGCAACCAAACCGGGTCTTCACCGGCGCCGGTTCGGGAACGATAAACCGGCATTATTCGGGTTGGGGGCCGGTATCCAGCAAATTCACCACCAAAAAGATGTACTCCGGACGGGTATCGGCCAGGCGACGCATCTCGGATGCTGCGCCCCGGACAATTTTACGGGCAGACGCGGGCAAATAATCAGGCGGAAGCCGGTTTATCAGGGTTGCCAGCCCCTCTGCCCCGGCCCGAATATCGTTTTCGGCGAAAGCATCTTCGCAAGCAACCGTCGCTTCCATGAGCGGCTGTTTGTTTTCGGCCTTAATTCGATTGAATTTTTTGTGCAGGGCGGCCATGCGTTGCGCCAAAGCGGTGCCCGTATCGGCGCGGGCTTCGCGCAGCAGGTGGATAAACCGGCCTTCGTCGCCGGCTATGCGCACCAGCGACAGGGCCAGTTCCACGCGAGCGCCCTTGTTCTCCATTGTTTTGAGCAAAGCCAGCAGGTCGTCTGCCGCCTCTGTCGTTTGCAGGCGGCCCAACGCCGAGGCGTAGGCCATCTGCACCCCTCTGTCGGTCTCTTCGGCCCGCAAGCGCCGGATGAACAACGGGGCGCTTTCCACGTCGCCCAGGGTGCCCAGGGCGCGGGCGCATTGCGCCCGAATAGAATGGTAACGCGAATTGAGACCATTGCGCAGTGCATCCGTCGCGGCGGAGTCTCCCTGGCGGCCCAACGCCCAGGCCGCCACCGCGCTAAGGGCCAGTTCTGTGCCGTTCAGCACGCTCACCAGGGCAGCGGTCAGGCGGGGGTCGGGCCGCATGCGGGCAATGCTGATAATGGCCTCAAAGCGGACATTGAAGCGGGGGTCGGCCAGCAATTCCAGCAACTCTTCCACGGTCAGCAGGCTTCTGGTCTGGCCCAAACGCTCGGCCACGGCCACCACCGTGCGCTCGTCCTTCGCCAGATGATAGCCAACCAGCCAGGCCAGGGCCAAAAAGGGATTGCCGCGCAAAAACAGTCCGGCAAACTGCTCCACCGTCAAACGGGTATCGGAGCGAATGTTTCGCAGCAGCGCAATCCCCGACAGGGGCAGGATAATGCCCGGCACAAACAGGCTCAGATACGGATGCAGCGGCACAAAAAAGAATTGTCCTGCCCACCCCCGCGCCAACTCGACCAGTTGCCCGCCCACAAGCTGGCTGGTTCCCCCAACCAGGCCAATCCAGGCGTAGTACAGGGCCATATACGCCGACCGCTTTTTTGCGGGCACAACGTTCACAAAAAGCAATCGTCGTGAGCCAATGAGCCAGCCCATGTTGGCAATGCCTTGCAGCAGGGCAATACCCAGGGCCGCATACAGGCTGCCGGCGCTTTTCATCGGCATAAAAATCCAGAACAGCGGGAGCAGGGCGATAAAGGTTGCGCCAAACAAGACAATGGGCCGGCTGCCGTAGCGGTCGGCCAGCCAGCCCCACAGATACGTTGAAAGCAGGCCGCCCAGCAAGGTGCCGGTTTGCAACAAAACCACGTATCCGGGGGCAATGCCCACCTGCTCTTTCATAAACAGGGGCAAAAAAGACGAAATGGGGGTGATAGCCAAAGTGACAAGCCCCACCCCGAACAGATACAATCGAAAATCGACATCTTTTAACGAGGCAAAGACCTGCTTAAGGCCGGCTCCGCTGCCGGCTCCCGGCGACAGGGGCGCCCCGCCGGGAATGTGGCCGGCCAGCCACGTTGCCAGCAAGCCGAACAACACGCCCACCCCAATTAATATGAGGAAGCCGTTCAACCCGGCCACGCGGTCAATTACAAACCCGGCGATGCTGACGGCCAAAAAACCGACCAGCGTGGCAAAGATATTGTTGGTGGCCGTGAATTTGCCCATCACCGTAGAGGGAATATATTCCTGCGCCCAGGGATAGTACGATGTTTCGGCGACGGCCCGGCTCAGGGCAAATCCGAACACCACCGCAAACACATACCAGACCATTGCCCGGAACCCGTATCCGGCCAAAACCCAGGGCGTAAGCAGCAGCATGGCAGTCACCAGTTTCCGCAGGCCGAAAAAGGTGAGATACGTGCGCTTGTACCCCCATCGAGCGGCCAGCGGCGCGATGAACAACGCCACCAGGCCCGTGTACGGCAGCAACGACAACAGCAAGCCAATTTGCGGTTTGCTGAATCCCAGCCGGCTTAAAAACAGCACAAACGCAGACCCGAAGAAGGTAAATTGCACAAACACCGTATTGGCCGCGTTGCGGGCGATGCTCCACGGCAATTTCTTTATTTTCTCCGCAGTAGTGGGTTCAGTATTCATCAATATGCCTCTCATTGGCGATGCGCTTTTGGGGCGAATGGCTGAGACTATGACCCGGTCAGGTATACTTTGCTGGAGGGAGTTTTTTGCGCGAGGGGAAATTAAATCTCCGGGGGCGGGCCGGTCAATTCATCGAATTTGGCCCGCACCTGCTGAATATCGCCCCAGGTGAGTGATTTCGGAGACCCCGGCGTTTTTTTGGGGTTGCGCAACAGATATGCCGGATGAAAAAGAGGCATAATCCAGCGACCGTCTTGCCGGTACCACTGCCCGCGCACCCGGCTGATGCCCCGCTTTTCTGCCAGAATGGTTAGCATGGCAATGCGGCCAATAAGCAGGATGATGGCCGGGTTAATCAGGCGGATTTCTTCAAACAGGTAAGGGGCGTAAAATTCAATTTCGGCGGGGGTGGGGTCCCGGTTTTCCGGCGGACGGCGCTTGACCACGTTGGTGATATACACGTCGCGGGCCGGGTTAAAGTTGACGGCCTGCAAAATCTGGTCCAGCAGTTTGCCGGAGCGCCCCACAAACGGCTTCTTCAGCCGGTCTTCGGTGGCGCCGGGGCCTTCGCCAATGAGCATGATGCGGGCCTGGGGGCTGCCGCGATAAATGACGATGTTTCCGCCCCACGCCGCCAGGGGGTCGGCGCGCAAGCCGTGCAGGGCGTTGACCAAATCGGCGTGGCCGGCAAAATGGATGGGCTGGGCGTTTGGAGGAGTCATGGCGTTGTCCGTGTTCAAATTACACATTTGCCGGTATTGTAGCATCAAGCGCCGGAAGGGGGAAACCCGTCCTTCACGTTCCGCAGGCGCGGCGGAAATTCTCGTTTTAACCCGGTGGCTCGCGCCGGAGACGTGACCTCAAACTGAAACGCGCCCAAAGCCGGGGGTGGTGTTGTTTTTACCTTTTACCTATGATAAAATAACGTAAACCAAATAATCTTGACCATTGGTCGTTGCTACACTTTACAACGGCGTTGAGTTTTCACGCTCATCGAAAAGTGCCGAGGGTCAAGCCTGTCTTGTTTCTGGCATTAAAGAAAGGACGTAGGCTTATGACACTCTGGAACCATTATTTTTCCCCCACCACTCTGGAAGAAGCAACCACGTTGCTGGCCCGGTACAACGGGCAGGCCAAAGTGGTTGCCGGTGGCACAGACCTGATACTTGATTTACGTCAGGGCCACCACCCCCCCGTCGATGCTCTGGTTGATGTGACCGGCATTGAAGATTTAAACCATATTGCGCTTAAAAACAATATCTTTACCGTCGGCGCCGGGATAACCCACGCCCAAATTGTGAAGCAAGCCGCTTTGGCCCGGCAGGCTACTTGTCTGGTGGAAAGTTGCGGCGTGGTCGGCGGGCCGCAGCCACAG